>NZ_KE384626.1:0-4296 GCF_000426905.1 Dolichospermum circinale AWQC131C | reverse complement strand
ATTTATTCCTGAACTTGTTTTTTTTGAGGGATAAATCCCTCACTACGGTAGTCAGGAATTTATCCCTGAACTTCTTTTTTTTTGAGGGATAAATCCCTCCAGTCCTATATGTTAAATCATCCTCAACTACTTAATCATTATTATTAAACCACCAAGGATCTTTATTAGAGTTAGTTTTCATCAAAAATGCCTTTTTTCGTAAGAAGCGATTTAAACCCATTGTACCAATCCGTGAACCTCCCAAACCAGAAAATTTAAAAGCATTTCTATCTCCTTCATTAATTAATGAACTTAAACCAGCATCATTAATACTAATAATACCAGCTTCTATTTGATTGGCAACTTCTATTGCTAATTCGTCTGATTCTGCAAATACAGCAGCACTAAGTCCATAAATAGAATCATTGGCTAAATTTATCGCTTCTTCAATATTAGCAAAAGACATCACAGGCATAATTGGTCCGAATGTTTCTTCAGTCATTATTTGCATGGAATGGTTAACTTGAGTGATAACTGTAGGACGACACCACCAACCCCCACCTAATTCTTCTACTTTACCACCACAGTGAATTAATGCCCCTTTTAAGATAGCATCTTGTAAATGATCATTAATAATGGCTGCTTGTTTTTCGGAAATAATTGGACCAATTTCACCACTGTCAATAGTTGGGTAGGCTAGTTTTAATTGATGGGCTTTAGTCACTAATTGATGATAAAATTCTTCAAATATAGATTCAGCAACATAAATTCTTTCAATGGCTGAACATGACTGTCCGGTATTAGTTACAGAAGCCCATAAAATTGCTGAGGTTGCTAAATCTAAATCCGCTGATTCTAAAACAATAGCTGGGTCTTTTCCTCCCAATTCTAAAAAAGCTGGAATAAAATTAATTGCAGCATTTTCAGCGACTAAACGCCCAGTTTCTACACTACCTGTAAAACAAATTAAATCTACATCTTCAATTAAAGCTGCTCCTGTTTGTGATCCTCCTTCCACAAAATTTAAAACCTCTCTTAATTGGGGTATATTGTTTACAGTAGTCATTAAAGGAGCGACAAAACGAGGAGTTATTTCACTGGGTTTAACTATAACAGCACAACCAGCTAATAAAGCAGGAATTGTATCAATGGTAGACAAAGATAGGGGAAAGTTCCAAGGACTAATTACGCCAACAAGAGGATAAGGAACAGCAGTTTGTTGTAAGGAAATAAAAGGAATAGATGTATTTTTTGCTGTACTTTGTAGTAACTGTGGAGCTAAATTACACCATTTATCAATATTAGCAATAAATGAATCTATTTCCATGATTGATGTTGATAATCTACCCGTATCACTAACTAAAGCTTCTGTTAATTGAGTCCGTTCTGATAATATAGCTTGTTTCCATTGTTTTAAAGCTGCAATTCTTTCCTCAACTGCTAATTTTTGCCAGATAATTTGTCCTCTTCGCAGTCTGTGACACTGCTGGGAAAGTAATTTTGGTGGTGGAGGAACAATGACATAATCAAATTTACCTGTGCGGGGGTTGCGAACTTCTATGGGTTTACTCATTTGTGATTAATTTAAATGTGAATTTAAAAATATTTAATTTGATTTCGCGCCAAGGAGCAAAGGAGCAAAGACGCAAAAAAGAAATACAATCAATATTGTAGATTTCCTAAAACGTTTTTACAGTATTTATTGTATTCTGAAAATAGTCCATTTATGGTTACTTGTATGTTGGCTGCTCAAAAACTGCGGGAATTACTCGCACTTCCTGAAATTATCGTTATTCCCGGTGTTTATGACTGTTTGAGTGCAAAATTGGTAGAAAAAGCGGGTTTTGATGTCGCTGCTACTAGCGGTTTCGGTATTGCTGCTTCTACCTTGGGTTTACCTGACTATGGTTTTCTCACGGCTACGGAAAATTTTTACAGTATCGGCCGGATAGCTAGGTCAATTAATATACCTTTAATTGCTGATTGTGATACGGGTTATGGTAATGCTTTAAATGTCATGCGAACCGTCAAAGATGCGGTTCAATTGGGTTTAGCAGGAATAATTTTAGAAGACCAAGAATGGCCGAAGAAATGCGGTCATTTTGCGGGTAAACGAGTGATTTCTGCAACTGAACACGCGGGAAAAATCCGGGCTGCGGTAGAAGCACGAGGTGATAGTAGTTTGGTGATTATAGCTCGAACTGATGCCCGCGGTCCTTTGGGTTTAGCAGAAGCTATTCATCGTGGTCAATTATATATTAATGCTGGTGCTGATGTGTTGTTTGTGGAAGCTCCCCAATCTGTGCTAGAGTTGCAAACTATAGCCGCTGCTTTTCCTCATGTACCATTAGTTGCAAATATTGTTGAAGGTGGTAAAACTCCGCCAATTTCTCCTCAAGAATTGCAAAATTTGGGGTTTAAAATTGTCTTTTTTCCCCTGACTGCACTTATGGCTGTCACTGAAGTCATGAATGTGTGTTTCCGTCATTTGAAAGCACAGGGAAATACTGATAATTTACCCGGTTTGATGAATTTCCAAGATTTTCAAGAACTTATGAATGTTCCTGAATATTTAGCTGTAGAACAGGAATATCAGCCATGACTGAATATTAGTAACCTTGACTACTTTTAGTATTTTGTCAAGTGTTCTTAATAAACGGCAAAATATATTATAATATTGTTACATATTTGTTAAGAAAGGTTACACGACTCTTAACAAAAGGAAATATTGTTTATGGTTGTTCCACGCGAAAATAATGCACCACATGAGGTTGTTATCATTGGTGGTGGGTTTGGTGGATTGTATGCGGCAAAGGCCTTGGCTAATACCAATGTAAATGTGACTCTGATTGATAAACGTAATTTTCACTTATTTCAGCCGCTTTTATATCAAGTTGCCACAGGTACATTATCACCTGCTGATATTTCCGCACCATTACGATCTGTATTCAGCAAAAGCAAGAATACAAAAGTGTTTTTGGGAGAAGTAAGTGATATTGACCCCAAAAAACAACAAGTTATTTTAGGCGATGAAATCATACCTTATGATACATTAATTGTCGCCACAGGTGCTAACCATTCTTATTTTGGTAAAGATCACTGGAAAGAATTTGCTCCTGGTTTGAAAACTGTGGAAGATGCGATAGAAATGCGGCGGCGGATATTTTCAGCATTTGAAGCAGCAGAAAAAGAAACTGATCCCAAACAACGCCAGGCTTTCTTGACTTTTGTGATTGTAGGCGGAGGTCCAACTGGTGTAGAATTAGCAGGTGCGATCTCCGAATTGGCATACAAAACTCTGAAAGAAGATTTCCGCAACATTGACACATCAGAAACAAGAATTTTACTATTACAAGGAGGCGATCGCATTCTCCCACATATTGCCCCAGTATTATCCAAAGTAGCAGCAGAATCTTTGCAAAAATTGGGCGTAATTATTCACACTAACACCAGAGTAACAAATATTGAAAATAATATTGTTACTTTTAAACAAGGCGATGAAATCACAGAAATTCCCTCAAAAACTATATTATGGGCTGCGGGTGTTCAAGGTTCAGCTATGGGGAAAGTTCTAGCACAAAAAACAGGTGTAGAGTGCGATTTCTCTGGCAGAGTAATTGTAGAACCAAACTTAACCATTAAGGATTATAAAAACATTTTCGTAATTGGAGATCTAGCGAATTTCTCCCATCAAACGGGTAAACCTTTACCAGGTGTTGCACCCGTAGCCAAACAACAAGGAGAGTATGTAGGTGGACTAATTCAACTACGGCTTCAAGGTCATACTTTGCCAGAATTTCATTACACTGACGTGGGTAGTTTGGCAATGATTGGGCAAAATTTAGCCGTAGTAGATTTAGGTTTTGTTAAACTTACAGGTTTCCTAGCTTGGGTATTTTGGTTAATAATTCATATCTACTTCTTAATCGAGTTTGACACTAAAATAGTAGTCGTAATTCAATGGGCGTGGAATTATATTACTCGTAATCGTCGCTCTCGATTAATTACAGGTAAAGAAGCCTTTTTGGAATCACAACCTGTTAACAATAACAGTCCTTACCAAGCTACAGAAAATAAGCAACCAGTCAAACTCTAGGATTTTTGTTTTTTAGCTGGTAAGCTGTTAAGCGCCTAAATTGTATAATCCTAAAATGGTTAAGTTTTCTGGGGTGGGCATACTTCGACAATCTCAGTACAAGTTTTGCCCACCAGACTTATACAAATTTGTTCAAGCTGGTTTTGTGGCTTTATTAACCCACATTCCGCACCCTGAACTGTCACAGATCAAAAAAGCAGAGCTAGTAGTACATAATAACT
>NZ_KE384625.1:11902-40070 GCF_000426905.1 Dolichospermum circinale AWQC131C | reverse complement strand
GCTCCCATGCTCCCGTTGAAGTAGAAAGTAAAGTCTAGTTTTGTCTAGGTTTTATATAGCAGGCCTGAGATTAATCGAAGTCATTGACACTCAAGCAGAAATTTTGCCAATAATTTGTATTTTTGAGGGATACCCAGATGAGTGAAGCAACACTTTCCATATCAATTACTGAATTAATCCCAATGTTGACTGCGATAGCGGAACGTAACTGGGAAAAATTCAAGGAAGTTGAGAAACAATTTGTCTCACGACACGGTATAGAGGAATGGGAAGAATTTTTTGCTTTCCGTCTCAAACCATCACTAGACAAGGATTCTGACCAATGGTTATTAGCGCATTGGTGTAGTGAGGGTATTATCTCGGTAAAAAATGTAGCTTGATTATCTCCTGTTCCAATACTCTGTATGGGAACAAGAAACAAATCGAATTATCCCCCTTCCCTCGTTCCCATACTCTGTATGGGAATGAATTACGGAAGGCTCTGCCTTCATTAATACTAAGTCATAGAGGCAGAGCCTCTAGGTAGCATTCCCAGTCGGAGACTGGGAACGAGAAACGAGAAGGGGGGAAACGATTAATTCAGTCCCCTCCCCTTAATAAGTAGGGTGGGGTATAATTTATGTATTTAAGGAGCAAATTATGTCAGAAAGCATCACCATTACCCAATCAGATATTTTACAACAAGTTAAATTATCCTGTAAAATACCTGAGTTAGTTGAGCAAATTATCAGCCGAAAAGTGATTATAAATGCTGCGGAAGAAGCAGGGATAAAAGTAGAAGTTGAAGAATTACAAAAAGCAGCGGATTTTCTGCGATTAAATAATGACCTGACCAGTGCTAATGACACTTGGAAATGGTTAGAAAAACATAGTTTATCTATAGATGATTTTGAAGATATAGTCTATACTGGTGTGGTTACTGCTAAGTTAAGCAAACATTTATTTTCTGATCAAATCGAACCTTTCTTTTTTGAAAATCAGCTAAATTATGCTGGTGTGGTTATGTATGAAGTTGTATTTAATGATGAAGATCTAGCAATAGAACTTTTTTATGCAGTCAAGGAAGGAGAAATGAGTTTTTATGATGTAGCTCACCAATATATTCAAGATATAGAATTACGTCGTCAGGGGGGATATTTAGGAGTATTAAATCGTCGGGATTTAAAGCCAGAAATATCTGCTGCTGTCTTTGGTGCAAAACCCCCACAGGTAATTAAACCGATAATTACTTCTAAAGGGGTACATTTGATTTTTGTTGAGGAGATTATTCAGCCGGAGTTGAATGATAAATTGCGTCAGCAAATTGTTAGCGATTTACTATTAAGTTGGATCAAAAAACAAGTTAATCAAACAGAGATTAATGTGAATTTCGAGTGATTTAATCACAAAAATGTTCTCGTTCCCATACTCTGTATGGGAATGAATTACGGAAGGCTCTGCCTTCATTGATACTAAGTCATAGAGGCAGAGCCTCTAGGTAGCATTCCCAGTCTCCGACTGGGAACGAGGGAACGAGGGAACGAGAAAAAAATCCTTTTTTACACAGCAACAGACTTTCTTGATAAATTAGCACTAATTTCATCGCTACTGGGTAATGAAACTAAAGGACAACCTAATGTTTCAAAATCAAGGGTTTCAATTCCACGAACCCAAGGAGCAAAACGCCCTGGTATAAGTTTAAGCTGACCATCTGGCTGTAAAGTACCAACGTCATTACGTTCATCTGTAAGCGCTACTGTACATTTATTAACTTTTCCGTTAGCACGAATAACTAAAGAGTTAGGACGTGCAGCATAACAAACATATTCCGCTGTTGGACTACCATCCTGTGGTGATTTTAAATCATCACCAAATAATTTAGATTGAAGTATTTTATTAGCTGCTTCCTTCTCAGTCTCTGAAAAAATTTTGATTGAACTATCATTAGATCCACCAAGATGCTCAATACTTTTAAACAAAATAGAGAACCTGGAATCAGGTAAAAATTCTCTTTTAATATCTTCCAATAGAGGATCAAGAAAGTTAAATGTATCTGGATTAAAATGAAGACGTAACAAGATAGAAAATGGTAATGAACTATCCCGTATTGCTAGTAAATTATTCCAAATTCGCTCAAATGTACTTTTACCATCTGCCCGAATCCGGCTCTGATCATGAATTTCCTTTGGTCCATCAAGGGAAATTTGGTAATGTGTAACCCCTACATTAGCTAAAGCAGAAGCAGTATTAATATCTAGTAAATAACCATTGGTTGTCATAGATCCTGAATAATGCAAATGAGAATTTTTCGCCGCTAAAGATGTAGCATATTCAGAGATATCTAAAACAATATCCTTAGCAATCAGGGGTTCACCACCAAACCAGGATAGGTTTAAAAAATTCAACTTTGAAGATCGTTTGTCTAAAAGAGCTTTGATACCGGAAATTACTTCAGGTTTCATTCTCCCTATGGAAAAATCTTCATAGCAATAAATACAACGAAAGTTACATTGTTCTGTTGGCAAAATAATTAATTCCAAAGCTTTATCAGATATTAATCGCGCACGCACCAAGTTAGCTTGTTTTACAGTTTCTATTGTTGTCATTTGACAAATTCCTTATATTAGTTTTTCGCTTGAAAATGCGATCGCTACATTTATTATGTTGTAACGATCGATTTTCAAGTAAATCTTATTCTCAATACCTATACCAATTTTCCAAATATAGGACTGAAACCCAATAAAATCGCCACGATATCAATAGGATTTCAGGGTTTTGGCGAAGGTATTGATTCTATTCTTGATTTGCTTTGCAGCCGCAGTTGCCGTTGTTTATTATTGTACAACCACCAATTATCTTAAGTTCTTCAGGCGTTAACTCTTGAAGCACCCCTGCTAATGCTGGATCATTTACTAGTAATTGTCCATCTTCATTAATTTCAAAGATTTGAATATTAGCCATCTTCGTATTCTCCTTGGTTTTAAAAAGTCAAAAAATCTAGAAAATCGGAAACGTTGTACTTTTTCATTTCCCGACTACATCCTATTCAAAATAAAAACCTCTGTCTAGAGACTTAGACAAAATAAAAGTGACATAATTGTTTCAGTTTTGTCACTTTCAATAGCTTGATGATAACAGCATTTCACGCACAAATATCCGTAAAATTGCCTTTTTAGGTTGAAAATATCACTAAAAAGTAGACAATTACGGATTAAAAATAGCCAAAAAAAGGGACATAATTGTTGCACTACTGTAGGAATTTTGTCACTTTTGCCTATTAACTTAAATATAAATATATACCTAAATTATTAAATAAATCTGTATATATATTAGCTCTTATAAGCCTAAATCCTATGAGATATGCAATTTATTTTACATAACTACCTAATCAGATGGTGGGTTACGCTGTCGCTAACCCACCCTACGATAGATATGGCTATTCTCCCTGGTTTGTGAAGGGATTTTTTGAAACGAACCACAGAGGACACAGAGGACTCAGAGGTAGAGAAAAGGAGGTATTTATGTTTAGGATGGGTATAGAAATTAGATCTAATCAGCTTTCACTCCTGACAATACCCGCTTCTTTCTCAATTCGGTCTTTTGACTAACTCTGGTTCTTTTTCCCACCCTTTTGACCATTGAATTAACTCAGCGGAAATATCAATAGAACCATGAGACGATATTTGAAAAATTAGGAAAAGTAAATAATATTTATTATTCAATATTCTCCTGAATATTTTCCTTTGCTACTCGTTGATGAGATGCTACTGCTAAAAGTTCCTCTACTATATCCCAAGCAGATGCACATTCACGAGAAGAATCACCTTTGGCTGTACAAATTGCTCTCGCTTCTTCCCGTGCCACTTCTATTTCATCCTCAATAAAGAGGCGTTTAGGATTTTCAAACAAGTCACTTTTTCTGAGAATATCAGTAATAGAAATTATCCCTAATAACTTACCTTTAATTACAGGAGCGCGACGGATATGGGTGTGAGCAAATAAACGAGCTACATACTCTACTCCAAGCTCAGGATTGACGACAATACAAGGTTTGGTCATAATTTCATAAACTCGCACTTGTTTGGAGTCTTTGCCATAGGCAGCAACTTTATAAACAATATCAGTTTCGGTGATCATGCCATAGGGATCATTTTCTGTACGAGGTTCGACAATTAAAGAACGTAAACCTTTAGAATTCATCAAAGTTACAGCTTCCGCTACGGTTGCTGAACCACGAATTGTAATTACTTCTGTGGTCATTATGTCTTCAGCTTTCATCATGGTGAAAATCCTTAAAGTAATGAGTATGAATCTGTGGAATTTTGATTTGGTACATGGAAAAATATCGAGCAGAATGAAATAGATTCACTCATCATTAATATTTCTTCTTCACAAACTTCTGGAGAAAGATGAGATGTAGTTAATGGTTTAAAGTTGCTTGGTATTCCCGGTGCGTAAGCTTCAATTACACTACCATCCAGAGAGCGCATTACCATCAGGTAGTCACAAACTGGACACTCTGTACGGATAATTTGATTCATTAAAGAATGCTTGTGAGCTAGTTTTCCATCAGTTAAAAACTGACGTTTTGCTTCACTACCGCAATTAGGACATGGAAATATATACGCTCTCTGCATGGAAAAACCCCCTCAAGAAGGTGAAAGTATTTTGTTTAAAGCTGTGGTGAATTTCTCATAGGGAACTACCCCCACAATTGTTTCTGATAAGTCACCATCCTTGAAAAACATAACTGCGGGAATACTGCGAATACCGTACTTTTTAGCGACGCTTTGATTTTCGCCGTCACCAACATCTAATTTGACCACTTTTACCCGATCTTTGTATTCTTCGGCTAGTTTATCCATTAAAGGAGCAACGATTTTACAAGGTCCGCACCAAGTTGCGGTACAGTCCATCACAAACAATTCTTTCTTCTCTAAAAACGATTCAAAGTCTGATTTTTGGATATATTGAACAAGAGTTTCATTCGGACTTTCAGAAGTAGCCATAGGTTTCTCCAGCAAAAATTTAAATTGGTGATTATCTGGTTGGGAAATGGGAAGTTGTCAATGATAAAATGGAATGTCCATGAGTTAAATTATTGATTGAGGTCAAGCCAAAACCGGAATTACAGTAACCCTGATGCCATAGAAAGTTCAATCTTTTGATGTTTCTTTTGTTTCGCATAAAATACTCACGACTTTTACTTGATTTTTGGGTTATGCAGATCAAATCTGTTTTCATTAGCTATGCAAAAATTAATACTAGCATTGCTCAGGATAAATGCAAGGATAGAAAGACGTAAACAAAACTCTCACTCATCAACTGGCAAAGACCAATATTTGAGATATAATCCCCATAGAATAGAAATGATTTTTTTCTAAAAACAATGGCAACTGAAAAATCAAAAGATTCTTACATCAGAGACAAGCTAGACCAAGCCAGAAAAGCGAAAGCAGCCAGTGGCGGCTATGCCGGCTATGGTTCACCTGCTTTTGGTCAACAGTCTGTTAATGGTGAATTAGTCGAAAATCCATCTGAACAACAGATTATTGAATTAATTCGCCGTCACCACAAGTCAGGAAAATCACTTCCACAAATCGCCGCTTGGCTTAACCAGCAAGGATATCAAACCAAGCGGGGGAGTCAATGGCAACCTGTATCAGTTAAAAGGGTTTTAGACAGGCTCTATGGTAAAATACAAAGAATTTCCGGTATGGATGAAGACTGATGTACATATTGGCTCTAATTTAGAACCACAAAGTAAAAATGTCTTTTTTACCCCTACTGGGATAGATAACCCCGAATTTTAGCCCATATTTACCTTTTGATAATTCAATCCTTTATCTAGAAACTGTTTCCCCCCTTTCATCCTTTACATCCCTCGTATTGTACCTGAAATTTATAGAAAATAATATGTATATGACAAAAAACTTTACAAAACTTTATAAATTAACTTCATCGGCTATTGTCAAATATGGAAATTGATGACCCACTCATTGGCGTTCCTTGCTTAGAAGATGCGATAGATAAGCGTCCACTGGTTGTTACACCGAATACTTCCCTAATTGATGTTGTCAATTTAATGAATCAGACGCGAGGTAATAGTTGTTTCTTACCTGATTTTGATTCAGAAATGGGTTTTAGTTCCATGCAAGGTACGCGGTCAAGTTGTATTTTAGTCATAGAAAGAAACAAATTACTGGGAATTTTTACAGAAAGAGATGTTGTTAGACTTACCGCTATGGGTAGAGATTTTACTGGAGTGAAAATAGCTGATGTCATGATACATCCAGTAATAACCTTAGTGGAAACTTCATTTCGGGATATTTTTGCGGCACTGTTTTTATTTCGGCGGTATCGGATTCGCCATTTAGTGATAGTCAATGAAGATACACGAGTAGTAGGAATTGTTTCCCCAGAGAGTATTAGACAAGTTTTGCGCCCCACCAACTTGCTGAAAATGCGACGGGTATCAGAAGTCATGACAAACCAGGTAATTCACGCAGCACCCACAGCCTCCGTACTCAGCTTGGCGCAGATGATGGCAGAATATCAAGTTAGTTGCGTGGTGATAACGAAAAGTGGTTCTGGGAATGATGATGAATCCACTTGTAAACCAGTAGGAATTGTTACAGAAAGAGACATAGTACAATTTCAAGCATTGGGCTTAAATTTGCCTGAAATTCAAGCAAAAACAGTGATGAGTACACCGTTATTTTTACTGAGTCCAGAAGATTCTCTATGGTCTGCCCATCAAGAAATGCAAAAGCGACGAGTGCAGCGATTGGTTGTATCCTGGGATTGGGGCGCAAAGTTAGCTATAGTCACTCAAACCAGTTTATTGCGGATATTTGACCCATTGGAGATGTATGGAGTCATAGAAACCTTACAATTAACTGTAGCTCAATTAGAAACAGAAAAAGCTAAATATTTGCAGAACCAAAATAATGCTAGAGAACTATCTGTACAGCCTAGTTTAAAGGAGATAGGGAAACAAAACATAGTTACTAATGAAAATTTAGATAATTTGATTGCTACTATTGAAAGCCGGATAGAACATTTGATCAAAAATCCTGATTTATCCAGAGAACTACAGCAAATGTATTTAGGTTTAGCGACAACGGAGATCCAGAAAATCCGTCATTGTCTTAATAACAGAAAAATCGTCAAAAATTGAAGTTTTGGCAGATTTTACTGTTCTTGACAGAGATTTGTTTGATTGTGTTCACCTACTTATTCATGATAATCACTACCAGAACCAAACCGCCATTTATCTATTAACCGATGCCAATAATATTGTTTGTCTTGTGGTAGATTATTAACTAATGTTTCTAACATTGGACTTAAATTAAACAACCTAGTATACACAATTAAATTTACATAATGTAACATCCAATCTAATAAACTCAATAAACCCACTTGGGGAATGATTTTTGCAACTAATAAAGGATGAGATAAACCAGTTTTTAATAAGGTTTTTGTTAACGCCCCAAATTGGACAATATCTTGTAAAAAAGGTTTTAAAACAGGTGTTCCTAACTGCTGCATTTGTGCAAATACGGCCGCGAGTAATTGGTTAATTTGATTGGGGTTAATTTGTTGATTTACTCCTACACTCATGGCTTTTTGAAATAGCCAAGTTACACTTAAACTCGGTTGATATGGTTGGAGAATTGCTAAAGATTTGGCAGATAATTGATCAGTTTTCAATGCTTCTGCAATTCCTAAAGTTAACCTTTGTAAATGACGCACCATAGCCCCAAAACCACCAAAACTTAAAGGTGATTGATTTCCGCTACTATCTCCTACAAATAAAATCCGATTCCAAGGAGTTTGTAAAGGACTTTGACGATAACTGGGAAAGAAACCAAATAAAGCCCGTTGAAAATTGAGGTGATTAATTTCCACACCTTGATATTCTGGTAATAGACGGAAATATTCAGCAAATAAAGTTTCTAAGCTCAATCTTTCTGGCGCTGAATCTAAATAAGTGAAGAGATAAGTTGTTCTCCCGTCTTTGGCGGGAAATGCTTCCCAAAAATATTGACATTGATTTTCCAATGCTGTAAAAGATAATAATAAATCACCAGTTTTATTCTCAGGAAATCCTGTAGCACAAGTTCCCACAACTAAACAAAGTGCATCTGGTTTTTTTCCTTGACGTGCTTGTTGGCTAATTGGTGATAGATTTCCCATGACATCTAATAACAATTTTCCAGTAAATTGGTTATTGATAATAACTCCATTTTTGTGAATTACTACATTACTAAAGGGTGTATTTTCAAATAGTTTCCCTCCAGCATTCAGAAAGCGAGTTTTTAATGTTTCAAGTAAATAAATAGGACTTATGCCAATGTTAAGAACATCTTCTACCCAAACTTCTGTACCTCCTGAAAAGCTAACTCGTGCGGGATTATATTCAGTAACAATAGCCTGGTTTAATTCCGTTTCCGTTAGTAATTCCAATTCCCGAAATACTTTTAATTCTTGGCGAGAAATATTCCATTCCTGTTCTCTTCCCCGCAAAATTCCCCTTTCTAATAAGGCTACGCGCACACCCCGCACAGCTAAAGCGCAACCAATTAAAATTCCCAAAGTTCCACCGCAAATAATGACATCAAATTGTAATGATTCTAAATTTTCGGGATTTTCTTGAACTACATTTGGTATGGGTGAGTTATTATCTCTTAGAGATGTTAAAATGGTATCTGCGCGACGCAAGCCGCCTAAAATATCCCCTGGAAGTTGAGAGAGAATTTCTTCAGTTAGTGACATAAAGCTTAATTTCAGAAAAGTTCTGTTACACAAAAATAAGGTTTTAAGCCATATCTTGCATAAGTCCTGATATTAATACTATACTATCTTTGATGTTGCCGATAACCGAGGTGGAGTAGCCATATTCAGCCATGAAAAGTCTCTAAAATCATTATTTACTTAAATTTGCAGTATTTACTTAATTTACAGGAAACACTTATGAACCGTTCTCAGATAGTTGCGATTATTACAGGGGTGATTTCTATACTTCTGGCTATTGCTTACCTCATTGTTGTCCAAATTATTGATTATCGAGATATGAAACCAGCCCCTATTAGTCAACTCAGCCCACAAGTAGTTATTGCAGTCAGTAACTTGCCACAATAAAAATGTAATTTAGATTACTAGATTAAACACGAATGGGGTAGTAAATACTGCCCCTGGATTATAGATACTGCTTGAACAGTTAATCTATAGATTAAACATGATGGTTGCTATTGAATAATCAAATGTACAGAAATATAAGAATCACTTACAGAAATCATTGCAAATTCATCTACTTAAATAATTTATTTTTGTTACAGATAAGGGTAAACTGTTCATAATAATATTAAATAAAAATAAATTGTGATTATCAATGATCACTAGATTGATAGGGATCAACGGTATTTGCTGTGTTTTCTTTAAGTTTTGCTGCAAAATGTAGAGGTAATTGAATGGGTCAGTATTTACTAGATACTATTTGGCTAGTCCCGGTTTATGCTTTGATAGGTGGGCTTTTAGCCATACCTTGGTCACCAGGAATAATTCGCAAAACAGGTCCTCGACCAGCGGGATACGTAAACGCAGTTATGACCTTTTGCTCATTTGTTCATGCTGTTCTTGCTTTCTTTGTGATTGGAAATCATCCAGCCCAAGAGGTATTTATTCCTTGGTTGTCTACCGCAGGTTTAAATCTCACCATTAATTTAGAAATTTCTGCTGTTAGTGTAGGGGCGTTAATTATTATTACCGGCTTAAATTTGCTGGCGCAGATATACGCTATTGGTTACATGGAAATGGACTGGGGTTGGGGACGTTTCTTTTCCTTATTAGGATTATTTGAAGCTGGTCTTTGTGCTTTAGTCTTGTGTAATGATTTATTTTTTAGTTATGTAATTCTGGAAATCCTTACCTTGGGAACTTACCTGTTAGTAGGGTTGTGGTTTAGTCAGCCTTTGGTAGTGACTGGGGCGCGAGATGCTTTTTTAACCAAACGGGTAGGAGACTTGTTTTTGTTAATGGGTGTCTTAGGACTTTGGACACTTTCAGGGACTTGGAATTATACAGAGTTGACTGCTTGGGCGGCTACTGCAAATGTTGACCCCACAACTATTACTTTAGTATGTTTGGGCTTAATTGCAGGTCCCATGGGTAAATGCGCCCAATTTCCCCTACATTTGTGGTTAGATGAAGCAATGGAGGGACCTGTTCCTAGTACAATTTTACGAAATTCGGTGGTCGTCGCCAGTGGGGCATGGGTGTTAATTAAATTACAACCTGTATTTAGTTTATCTCCCGTCGCAGCTTATGTAATGGTGGCTATTGGTACAGTAACAGCCATTGGTGGGGCGTTAATTGCGATCGCTCAAATTGACATTAAACGCTGTTTATCCTATTGTGTTAGTGTTTACATGGGCTTGGTATTTATTGCCGTAGGCACACAACAAAATGAAGCCGCGCTGCTATTAGTCCTCACCCATGCTTTATCCTCTGCATTACTAGTCATGAGTACAGGAGGAATTGTTTGGAATAGTGTCACCCAAGATGTTACCCAATTAGGTGGATTATGGTCACGTCGTCCCATGTCCGGTTTAGCATTTATGATTGGTACATTGGGTTTAATAGGTTTTCCCCCTTTAGGTAGTTTTTGGGCATTGTTTAAATTAGCTGATGGTTTATGGGCAACACATCCGACTTTAGTAGGAATAGTTATTATTGTTAATGCCTTAACCACATTTAGTTTAACTAGGGAATTTTGTTTAATTTTTGCTGGTAAACCCAAACAAATGAGTGAACGTTCCCCCGAAGCTATTTGGTTAATGGTTTTACCAATGATGATTTTATCGGGCTTTGTTTTACACCTGCCTTTAGTATTACAAAGCTTGTCATTGCTTCCTGACTGGGCAACATTAAATAAAGACGTTGCCCTATTATTAATTTGGTCAAGTATATTCGGTTGCAGTATTAGCAGCATCATCTATTTAGGCAACATTCCTAAACCAATTCGTTTACCCTGGCAAGGTTTACAAAATTTATTTGCTTACGATTTTTACACTCCCAAACTGTACAAAATCACCATTATTTTCGGCGTTGCCCAACTTTCTAAATTTGCCGATATCCTAGATAGATTCGTAGTAGATGGTATTGTCAACTTTGTGGGTTTATTCTCTCTTTTAGGTGGTGAAGGGTTAAAATATAGTAACAATGGACAAACTCAAACCTATGCCCTGACAGTGCTTTTAGGAGTAGGTGTTTTAGGCGCTTGGTTGTCATGGCCTTTTTGGGGTGTGCAGTTTATGAAATTAATTTTTTAATTTGCACCTAACTTATAGCATTACCAATTACCAATTCCCAGATCAGAAATATGTTGAGTGTTTTAATTTGGCTACCAATTATAGCCGCTATAATCATCGCTTTTTATCCAAAAAAAGATATTCCCGCAAATCAAATTCGTTTAGCATCGTTAATCATTACAGGGTTAGTGTTGCTGTGGAATATTTTGATTTTGTTCAAATTTGATCTCACCAATTCCGGGGCGCAATTTACCGAATATTTACCCTGGAATGAAACCCTGGGGTTGAGTTATCAATTAGGAGTAGATGGATTATCAATATTAATGTTAGTATTAAATAGCTTCCTCAGTTGGATTGCTATTTACAGCAGCAGTAAAGATACAGAACGTCCTCGGTTATTTTATGCCCTGATTTTGTTTGTTAGTGGTGGGGTTGCTGGTGCTTTCTTATCACAAAATTTGCTTCTGTTTTTCCTGTTTTATGAATTGGAATTAATCCCCTTTTATCTACTAATTTCCATTTGGGGAGGGGAAAAACGAGCTTATGCTGGCATGAAATTTCTGATTTATACAGCCATTTCCGGGGCTTTAATTTTAGCCACATTTTTAGGGATGGTATGGTTAACAGGTTCTCACAGTTTTGCTTTTGATGCTGTTGCCACTGAAAAGATTTCTGCGGGAATGCAATTAATATTATTAGCAGGAATAGTTGTAGGTTTTGGGATCAAAATTCCCTTAATTCCCTTCCATACCTGGCTACCAGATGCTTACGTAGAAGCTTCCGCACCTATCGCTATTTTATTGGGTGGAATATTAGCCAAATTAGGAACTTATGGCCTATTAAGATTTGGTTTAGGAATGTTTCCCCAAGCTTGGCATATTATCGCCCCAACATTGGCAATTTGGGGAGCAATTAGCGCGATTTATGGGGCGGTTGTAGCCATTGCCCAAAAAGACATCAAACGCATGGTAGCATATAGTTCTATCGGCCACATGGGCTATATTTTACTAGCAGCAGCCGCAGCCACACCCTTAGCATTAGTTGGTGCAGTAGCCCAAATGTTTAGTCATGGAATTATTCTCGCTATTCTCTTTCATTTAGTGGGAGTGATTGAAACTAAAGTTGGTACAAGAGAATTAGATAAACTCAATGGTTTAATGAGTCCTATTCGCGGTTTACCATTAATTAGTGCCTTGCTAGTTCTAGGTGGTATGGCTAGTTCTGGTATTCCCGGTTTAACAGGTTTCATTGCTGAATTTATTTCCTTTCAAGGCAGTTTTTCTACCTTTCCAGTTCCCACAATTTTATGTGTAGTTGCCTCTGGTTTAACCGCAGTTTATTTTGTCATTCTTCTTAACCGTACCTGTTTTGGTAAATTGCAAAATAACTTAGCTTACTACCCTAGAGTCGTCTGGGCAGAAAAAATTCCGGCACTAATTTTAGCATTGTTAATTATCTTTTTGGGAGTACAACCTACCTGGTTAGTGCGTTGGAGTGAAACCACAACTACCGCTATGGTAGCCGCAATTTCCCCCACCGAAAAATCCGTAATTGCCTTAAAGTAATTATGATCAATATCTCGTTATCTTGTTCCCAGTCTCCGACTGGGAATGCTATCACAGAGGCTCTGCCTCTAATTCTAATATTATTGAAGGCAGAGCCTTCTAGAATTAATTCCCACACAGAGTATGGGAACGAGAAAATCCTTAGTTTACTTTAGTAAACTTTAGCTATTAGCCTGGAACTTAAATTCCAGGCGCGTGTAGAAGCCAACAAATAAACCCAAAACAAAAATAATATGGTACAAACTTCAGAAAAACCAAAAGCCAAAATTCCTCCTTCAAAACACGAATTTGCAGAAATTATTCATCGCTTAGAAGCTGGTGGTTCAATGTTACCAGATACCCCAGAAAATTTAATGCAAATTATCGGTATTTATAAAGCTTATGCTGTACCGATGGATTTTTATTGGCGAGATTTATTATATATTGCTGAAAGGGTATTTTTAGATCCTTTACCAGCTTTTAAATACTTCTTACCACAGGAATATTTAGACCTGCATAATCACTATGCAGGTGATGATGCTGATTTAAGAATTTGGCGCGGTGAAGCTACTGCACACCCAGAACTTTTGGCATTTATGGAAAAAGGTGAAACCATCAAAATGCCGAAAATATTCCATCATTTATTCCATGATAGAATCAACATGGAATTTGCGGAAGCTTGTATGCAGGCTATGCTTTGGCACCGGAAAATGTATGCACCAGTAAACCAATTTGATGCTTATTTAGATTCAGCAGAATATCAAGCCAATGCAGATAAAGCAATTAAGGCTTATTTTCGGAAAAATCCTCTAATGTTGGGACTTTATAAACTGTTTCCTGATATGTTTTTGGAACAGTGCCGCATGATGTCCTATTATTCTAATTTAGGACTTTTCTGGGAAGTTATGGCACCGGTGTTTTTTGAAATGTCAGATATTTATGATGAAGGTGGTTTCAAAAGTGTACCTGATGCTATGAACTTTCTCATCAATGGTATATTTGCTATTGCCGGCCGCCCCATTTATCATCATGTTTATATTGACGGTGAATGTTATGAAATTATCCCCAAATCAAAAGCGTTTACCTGGTTATATGAAGCCGCTTTACCCTATGTGGAAGCCGTTTTTTATCGCACCGCACCATTTAGAGGCACAAAGTCATATAATGCCCAAGCAGGGGAAGTTCCAGAAGACCAAAAAGACTTCCATTATGGTATTCTGTATGCTGATGTATTTCCCGTCGGTACAGCAGGTATTCCTCCGACATTATTAATGCAAGATATGTTGCATTTTTTGCCTCAATATCTTGTTGATTATTATCAACAATATTGTCGAGGAGAAGAGGATATTTTAATTCAATTGGGAATTACTTTTCAACGTTCCATGTACAATGTAACATCTGCGGTAATTCAAGCTTTAAGAACTGCTCTTTTATATCCCTTAGATGATGAAAATCCCCAGCATTTACAAGCAAATCGAGAATTTTTTGAAATGCAGTTAAATCGCTTTACTCGTAGTGATTATAATATGCGTGATGCTGCTAGATTACGGGATATTCAAAGACAGGATTATAGATAGAATCTACGGAGAAAATAGATACCTGACTTGTTGCAGAAGTTGGGTATCTCCGTATTTGTTGATTTTGTAAAGATTTGTATTTTTTCAGTAAATTATTGAATATCTATGGGAAAATTATATCCTTAGTTAGACTAAGTTATAAATAATTAATATTAGGCTGTTAAACAAAATTACAGTCAAATCACAAAATATAAAATGACTAAGATCATTGTCACTGGAGTTGCGGGTTTTATTGGTTCTCACTTAGCTGAAACATTATTAAAACAGGGAGAAGAGGTAATTGGTATTGATGAATTTAATGATTATTATGATCCTCTGTTGAAGTGGAAAAATATCGCCAATTTTCAACATTACCCCAATTTTACCTTAGTAGAAGGGGATATACAATTTTTAGATTTGCAAAAACTGCTTTTAGATGTCCAATTAGTTTATCATCAAGCAGCCCAAGCTGGAGTTAGAGCCAGTTGGGGCAAGGGTTTTCGCGCTTATACCGAACGGAATATTAACGCTACACAAGTCTTATTAGAAGCTGCTAAAGATGCTCAAAATCTGCAAAGATTAGTGTTTGCATCTACATCTAGCATATATGGTGACGCGGAAACATTACCAACCCATGAAGAAATTAAACCTTTACCCGTGTCACCCTATGGTATTACTAAATTAGCGGCTGAACAGTTGGGAATGTTATATCATAAAAACTTTGGTGTCCCGTTTGTGTCCTTACGTTATTTTACGGTTTATGGACCAAGACAACGGCCAGATATGGCATTTCATAAGTTTTTTAAAGCAGTGTTGCAAGACGAAGCAATTCCCGTTTATGGTGACGGAAACCAGACCAGAGATTTTACTTTTGTCAGTGATGCGATCGCTGCTAACTTAGCTGCTAGTATTGTACCAGAAGCAGTAGGGCAAATTTTCAATATTGGCGGCGGCAGTAGAGTTATTTTATCAGAAGTTTTAGATACCATGGCGGAAATAGTCGCTAAACCCATCAAACGTCATTATATCGCCAAAGCCATGGGAGATGCCCGTCACACCGCTGCTGACGTATCCAAAGCCCGGAAAATCCTTAATTATCAACCCCAAGTATCTTTAAGAAATGGCTTAACCCAGGAATGGGAATGGGTGAAGAGTTTGTATAGTGTATAACTAACAAAGATCCCCTACTTCCTAAAAAAGTCGGGGATCTGAACCTGGTAAATATTCAGCTATAATAAGACAGTATAAATCTTAGATTACCAAAAATCCCCAAAATACCCAGGGAGTTAGAGTTATGGTTGCTACTCCAATACCGACCGTTGCCGAACTATCAAAAGTGACAATTTCTTGGGAAGCATTACCCGAAGATTTTATCTTAGAAGAAGAACCTGTGGAAAACACCGCACAACCATTAATTGCTGGAGCATTACGAGAAAGTCTAGAATTAAGTGGATATATTCAACCCACCATGCTCATAGCGGCAAATTTGGGCATCTGTGCCACCATGGATGGTAAACTTGTTGTCAAAGCACCAGATTGGTTTTTTGTGCGGACAGTTTTACCCTCATCTGGGGTGACAGATAGACGCAGCTATACACCCCACCTAGAAGGGGAAATTCCCAGTATTGTCATGGAATTTTGCTCAGATACTGACGGAAAAGAATACTCAGCTAGACGCACTTTCCCCCCCGGAAAATGGTTTTTTTATGAACAAATTCTCCAAGTTCCTACTTATGTAATTTTTGATCCCCTGACTGCTGTATTAGAAGTTCATCAAATCGAGTCAGGACAGTATAAATTACAGCCAAAAGACGAAAATAATCGTTACTGGATTACAGATATGGGATTATTTTTGGGATTGTGGGAAGGAGAAAAGGAAGGTCGCATAGGTTACTGGCTACGGTGGTGGGATCAAGCAGGTAATCTGTTGCCATGGGCTGTAGAAAAGCTAGAACAAGAACAGCAACGAACTGAACAGGAACGTCAACGGGCTGAACAGGAAAGCCAACGGGCTGAACAGGAAAGACAACGGGCTGAACAGGAAAGCCAACGGGCTGAACAAGAAAGTCAACGGGCTGAACAAGAAAGCCAACGGGCTGAACAGGAAAGCCAACGGGCTAAAAGGTTAGCAGAACAGTTACGCGCATTGGGTATTGATCCAATTGATTAAATGTGCGGTTTCTAAAATTGTTGTAGAGATGTTTCATAGAACGTCTCTACATTCCTTTTTGCGGGATACCTAATTAATCCCCAATACTGTTCGGTTAAAGGGAGATAGTGGGTAAAGTCAAAAATATTTTGTTCGCTTAATAACCTATCTTCCGCACCCTCAACTGTCACAATCGGTTTTTACCGTTTTTTATAATGACATAAAGTTGTATTTTATACTAATTATCAGTAAATTAACGTAGGTAGGATACCGAAAAGGCATAATTTATATCCAAGAATCAAGATCAAATTAAGTGATAATATCATGTGACACCCCAGGGTGCGGAATGTGGGTTAATAAGAATTGTGTATGTTCACCAATGGTGTTGAAGTAGGTATTCTAAGCCCAAGCGAGAGGAAAACATGAGAGAACAAGCTTCTTGCTCTGTGGGTAACATTCCATATTCCAGCAGCGCCTCAGCTTCTGCTTTACTACGAATAGGAAGCAAATGAGAATGCTCTTCCCACTGATCTGTGTGAAAATGGCGATCAGGCATTTGGGTTTGCACCACGAAGACCAAATCAACTTCCCCTGTGAGCGGGTTGCCAGACATACCAATAAACCGAGTATTCTTGTCATTTAAGGTCATGGCAACATTCACTTCTTCCTTCAATTCTCGTTGAGCATCTTGATAAAAATTGATGTCTTGAACTGTCGGAAAAAATGTTGCCCAACCGGCCACAAAGTTGAGAACGCCTGTGTGATCTGATGAATTCAATCGCTTACCAATGTAGATATGACCATCCGCAGTCAGAGGAATCACCGCTACCCCAATTCCTCTGGCAAAATAGGCGTAGGGATCATGGTAATTTGTCAGGCCACGCATCATCAGCTTTAGTGTATCTAACGGACTACGAGTCATATCCAAACGACATTGTGGGTAGCTTGTAGGACCAACTTCCAGGGTAAAGGTGTCTTGACTGCAAGACCAGAATCCCGCTACTCCTGCCCCAGACCAACGGACTTTGCGATCATCATAAGTTCCCGGTTTGCTGCCATCTGTCAGCATACCAGTACGAATCTGAGGATTAATCACAGTTTCCAAGTAAGCATGGAATTGCGTGTCAAGTGGCTCATCATTTAGGTTTTGTGTACCATGTCCCTCCCGCACCTGAATTCTGGTTACGCCTACTACCTCAATGGGATGGATCAAGTGAACAAAGTCACGACCTGCAATCAGCGCCTCCGATAACGCTTTACCTTGGGGCAAATCTGTCAGAGCCGCAACTACTTTCTCACGATAAGCAAAATATTCCCAGCTTTGATTCATAAGTGATAATCACCTTCAAATTAAACCGTTTAGCAAAAGCAAATACGCCATTCATATCTGGACTTTGACCTAACTGCTACTTACTTCTCTTTTGCAGTTCACAGACATAAAACTCTTCAAGTCGTTGTATATGATGCTTGATATCGTATTGTTGAGCGCAAAGAAAAGCATTGTGAATGATTTTTTGTCGAAGATGCGTATCGTTTAACAGTGCTAATATGCCTTCAGCAATTTGATCGCTATTCTGGTAATCAACAACCCAGGCATTTTCTTGATGCACAGCATGATCCAATGCACTACCGGCAAGGGTAATCACTGATGGTACTCTTGACAGCATCGCATCTACATAGACTTGCCCGAAGGTCTCTTGAATAGAATCAATAGGTGCATGGACAAAAACATCAAATAATTTAAATAGGGCAAAAAGATCCGCTTCAAATGGGATTTCAACATAACTATGTGCAGGTAATTGCGACAGTTTTGCTGTAATACTTACAATATCCTCATATTGGGGAGCAACAATGTCTTCTTTGCGTGCATTACGCATTTTTTCCTCCAGCTTGGCACGATCAATACCTGTACCTGAAAGAACTAAGATTGCGTGAGGATAAGCTTCGAGAATCTTTTTATAAGCTTCAACTACATATTCAACGCCTTTCCATCTGACATACCTTGCGGCTACTCCAATAACGGGACCTTGATGATTCCCTAAATACTTAGCACGCAATTGCTCAATGCGTGAATTATCTACGTTTTCATACTCATGGACATCAAATCCAGTTGGTATAATTGTGATTATATCTTCAGGTATGCCGTCTTCTATCATCCCTTGGTTGCTTTTATTCGTAACAGCAATAACATTAGTACAGCATTCCCATATCAAGCGATGCTTGCTGGGAGCATGACGGTTATAGTATTTAATTGAAGGGTGTTCTCTGGTAAAAACTCGCACAGGAACCTGGGCATAATAAGCAGCTTGCATTCCTGCTAAACTGCCGGCAAACCAATGAGTGTGAACAATATCCGTCTGATTTTTAATCAAGTGTTCATAGAGAAATTTGACCATTTCTGGTGTATTGATGTAATCCGGATAGGAAGTAACAGTATGACGGATATTCAAATCCTGTAAACAAGCGATCATCGGATCACTTTCATTGAGGATCACATAGTCAATGTCAAATTTACTCTTGTCAATATATTTGGCAACCAATTCAAAAGGAACCCAACGAATGGGATGCGTAAAGATGCAGGTAACTTTAATTTTGTGCTGTGCTATCATTATCACCAGTGCAATTAAGAGTTTTTTCTATTTTATGACTTATCAGGTACTGCCCATATTACTATAATGTGTATGCTACAATGAGAAAATATTCAAGGTGGTTAAAACCGCTGAGTTTCCCACTTACCGAGTATTATTATGACAAAACCTAACATTATTTACCTATGTCGTCAATGACTCATTCTCCTTGGTGGAAGTCGGCTGTTATTTATCAGACTTATATACGTAGTTTTCAGGACGCAAATGGGGATGGCATCGGTGATATCCGTGGCATTATCCAAAGACTAGATTATTTAGAATGGCTGGGCATAGATGCAATCTGGGTGACACCATTTTATCCCTCACCAATGGCCGATTTTGGTTACGACGTTAGCAACCATACAAATGTTGATCCTGTTTTTGGAACTCTTTCAGATATAGATAGCTTGATAGGATATTTGCGCGATCGCAATCTCAAGGTATTAATTGACTTTGTTGCTGCCCATACTTCCGATCAGAATCAGTGGTTTATTGAATCTCGCAGTTCGCGTTCTCATCCCAAGCGAGACTGGTACATCTGGAAAGATCCTCAATCAGATGGTGGCACTCCCAATAACTGGCTGGGACGCTTTGATGGACTTTCGGCCTGGGAATGGGATCACAACACAGAGCAATACTATCTACACTCTTTTCTCAAGGAGCAGCCAGATATCAATTGGCGTAGCCCTGGTGCTAGACAGGCAATGTTAGATGTACTACATTTTTGGTTACAGCGAGGCGTAGATGGAATTCGCGTTGATGCCGCCTATCGTGCCTTGAAAGATCCTCAGTTTCGGAATAATCCAGTGAATCCCGACTGGCATCCGGGCATGGAACCATCGGATCGCTTGTTTGAAGTCTTCAGCAAAAATATACCGGAAATTCACGATTTTAATCGGATGCTGCGGACGCTAGTTGAGGGGTATGGCGATCGCCTTTTGATTGCTGAATTATACAAATCACTAGAAGAAATTGTGAAGCACTATGGCGCAAATGACGAATTTCATTTACCACTCAATTCGGAATTGATGTCATCTGATTTTCAATGGAGTGCAGAGTCCGTCCGAGAAGTGGTTGATCGCTACGAGAGGCTGCTACCTGATGGTGCATGGCCTAATTGGTCATTGGGTAATCATGACAAGCATCGTGTCGCCAGTAGAATTGGTACTGCTCAAGCCAAAATCGGTATGATGCTATTGCTCACCCTGCGTGGGACACCAACGCTCTACTACGGAGATGAATTGGGAATGGAAGATGGCTGGATTCCTTCTGAGCATATCCAAGACCCTTGGGAAAAAAAATCTCCCGGTATTGGAGTTGGACGCGATCCCGAACGTACGCCGATGTTGTGGGATGGATCTGCTAATGCGGGGTTTTGTTCCGAGTCAGTCCAGCCATGGCTACCTATCACTCATGACTACAGAAATATTAATGTCCAAGCACAACAGCAGGACTCCCGCTCATTTCTCTCACTAACCCGCGCACTGTTGCACTTGCGTCGGAGACAAACAGCACTACAACTTGGTGACTACATTTCTTTATACTCACCATCACAGCTTTTCTGCTATCGTCGCTTTTACCAGACTTCAGAGATTGTTGTGGCATTGAACTTCAGTTCACAATACCAGGAATGGGTATTACCAGTGGAGTTTCGTAACCAGTCAAAAGTTCTCCTTTCCACATTCATGGATCGTCAAGGAGGACACCTGGGCAATACCCTTGAGCTACGAGGAAATGAAGGTCTGATTATTGAGCGTAATTATCAATCGTAATCAGCCTAAACCCAGGAAAAAAGATGAGCTATTCATCTATTTCGTAATGTATAATTGCGAAGGCTTTGCCATCCTCAACCTATAAAACTATTTCCACTTGTCTTGATTATGATTACTAACGAGCGCACGATCGTTTTCTCCAGCAAACACCAAGCAACCATGAAAGATCAGATCACGCCAGATATGGGCAAAGATCCGGTTTTCATGAATTTATTTGAGCAAGTAAGTCCGTATACAATGACCAGCGTAGAAGCACTTTTTGCGTTGTATACATCGGTGAACTATGTTCTTGATCGCGATATCCCAGGTGATATTGTAGAGTGCGGAGTTTGGAGAGGTGGAAGTGCCTTACTGGCAGCTTTGATTTTGAAAGCGCGAAACGTGAGCGATCGCCAGCTATATCTCTATGACACATTTCAGGGTATGCCAACACCCACAGAATTTGATGTAGATAAATATGGACGTACTGGCTTTGAAATGATGGAGCAATATGGAGACGACATTGGTTGGTGTTACGCTTTATTGGAAGATGTTCAAGCAGCTTTCTTAGTCCATAATTTTGATTTTGAAATTAATTTTGTGCAAGGAGATGTTCTGGAAACCTTAAAAACGACTAAGCCAGAAACCATCTCTGTTCTCCGTTTAGATACCGATTGGTATGAATCCACAGCCTTCGAGTTTCAGCAGCTTTATCCTCGACTCTCCTCAAGAGGTGTGCTGATCATTGATGATTATGGCTGTTGGGCTGGATCGCGCAAAGCTACGGATGATTATTTCCGTGAAGTTCCTGGCCCAATGTTAATCCGCATTGATAAGGAAGTGCGGCTGGGGATTAAGATTTAGAGACATTATTTTCCAGTCAACGGAGCAACGAATTGTATTTTTCATGACAATAAATGGAGAATTCGTATTCCTCTCCTGTTCGGGAGAGGCTACGGACAATCAGCAATGACAGGCAAAAATAAATTCCGAACGATTTTTTGGGCCATTTCAGGGATCACTTCCAATGTTAAGAATTGTACAACCCTTAAGTCATAAGGATTTTGATCCCATCTTCCGCTTATACAAAAAAGATTTTTATTCTTGTATGTGTGATATAATTACGAAGTGTTTTTCATTAAAATTCATACTTCCTATGGCAGCATACAAAATTATTCAAATTGAACCTTGGATTGACAATAGTGAACTTGAACAGCTTAATCGTGTTATTAAATCTACATATTTAACAGAGTCCAAACTAACCGAAGAATTCGAGGAAGGTATTAAACAATTAACAGCGGCTAAATATGCGATCGCTACCTCTAATGGCACAACAGCACTCTACTGTGGATTAAAGGCGTTAGGAATTGGTTTTGGGGATGAAGTTATTGTTCCAGATTTAACTTTTGTTGCTTCTTCTAACGCCATTATTATGACAGGAGCAACACCTATTTTTTGTGACATAGAAAAAGATAATCTAGGTTTAGATGTGATCAAAGCTGAAGCTTTAATTACAGAGCGAACTAAAGCCATTATGCCTGTCCATTTATATGGACAGAGTGCTGATATGGAAAAAATTACTGAGTTTGCTACCCATCACAATTTAAAAGTAATTGAAGATGCAGCCCAATCTATTGGCGTGAAGTTTAAAGGAGATCATGTTGGACTTCAGGGAGATGTGAGTGCCATTTCTTTTTATGGCAATAAAACTATTACTTGCGGTGAAGGAGGTATAATTTTAACCAATAGTGATGGCATTGCTCAATCTTGCCGTCGTCTCAAAAATCATGGTCGAGATCATCGTGGAACTTTTGTGCATGAACATATTGGATTTAATTTTTCAATTACAGAAATGCAATCTGCTATCGGCATTGCCCAATTAAATAAATTACCTGCAATTATTCAACGCAAGCAAGAGATTTATGAGCATTATGCAGCCGAGCTAAAAGATATTCCTGACCTAGAAATTACGCCTATAGATCCTCGTTGTCAACCAGTTCACTGGTTTACTTCATTTTATACGGATAAACGGGCTGAATTAGCAGAATACCTGGCAGAAAATGGTATTCAAACTCGGCGGTTTTTCTGTCCTTTGCATCTACAACCTTGTTATCAACAGCAAGAATGGCATAATCCCAATCAAGATTATCCTGTCAGTACCCAAGCTTATGAACGAGGAATTTCTTTACCTTCAGCTTATTCTTTAACACCTGAACAACAAGATTATGTAATTACCAATATTCGCCAATTTTATGGCGTATAAGCGCAGATATTGTCAATATTGAGATCCGATTTTAGGCAATTAACCTCTATTTTCCGAGGTGGGAGTGACGACTTAATAGTAAAATGATCATCTCCCATTAAACTATGACACCTTTATGACACCTTAGTGAAATTTAATGAACATACAATGCAAAAAAAACTAGAGCCTGATAACAGAGATGATTACTCTTTAAACAAGCATTCAATATTCGACTATAATTTAGAGGGTCTTAGAGGACTAGCTGCACTTTCGGTAGGATCATCTCATGTTTTCTTCCTGAAAAACTTTCTAGATCCTACCTATCATCCCCATATTTATTTTGGTTATTTACACGCGGCACGTAGTGCTGTTTTATTATTTTTTGTTCTCTCAGGCTATGTCATTGGCTTAACGACTACAAAAGAGTTTTCAATTCGGCATACCTACAATTATATATTCCGCCGAGCCGTAAGAATTTTACCAATTTATTTCATTGCTATTGGTTTGGGGGTATGGGCTGAACCCAATGAAAAATTAAATATAGTTTTAGGCAATTTATTTTTCTTACAGAATTTTGACAAATACTTTTATTTTTCGATAGATTGTATATCAGGTAATGCAGCAGTATGGACTTTAAATTACGAAGTTATATATTATTTACTTTTTATCTTAGTTTGGTGGTTGCGTCCTAAAATTTTAGATTTATTTTTAGGTATTATTATCATCAGTATGATTGGTTGGTTTCTGCCTTCATTTCCACAATTTATTTCTGGTTATGCATCGGGATGGATTTTTTGGTTGAGTGGGCTATTATTATCATGGAAAGTAAAACCTGCTACTGATAAGGAGTCATATTTTCCTCTTATTAGCTATATTTTGTTATTTCATGGGACAAATCACTTGCTCACAGGTAAATCTATTTTGAATTCTTTAGGTTTTGCCAATCCATCGGCTAGTTTTGTTTGTTTCCCCGATCTGACTATTCTGCCAATCTGTATATTAATTATCTGTGAAATTACTGGACGCTATTTTTATGGTTTTATATATTTACGTTTACTCTGTTTCCTGATCCCTATTTTTCATCTGTTGGGATTGATTTTGACGGGAAGTATTTTTCAAGAACCCAAATGGATAGCATCATCTTTTTATATTATACTTGCAATTCTCCTATTTAAATATGATACATCTCCCAATGTCTTGAGAAACATCAATTTTATGGGTCGTATTTCTTATGCATTCTATTTATTACATATGCCGATAGCTATACTCATGCGTAAATACTTTCCTTGGCAAGGAACTGTTTTAAGTTTCTGCCTAGGTTTATTGATTTGGCTGGTAATCACAATAACATTGTCAAGTTTTCTAGAGCTTGTGATCCAACCTAAAGTAAAATTTTATTTTCGGGAATGGGTAGAAAATAAAAAGGAACAGGAAATAGTAAACCGGGAGATGTCATAATTTTTAAATTGCATTTTTTTGCTTTTCAAATAATTCTCAAAGTCAATAGTGTTAAAGTTTATGCAAATAGCCACAGAACCCGTTTTCATTACTCTGTGTGACGCGGATAGTCCACTTGTCCAGCCACTATATTCATCATTACGAGGTAACTTACGTATTCTCGATAATTACTCTCAGAAGCTGAGAATGCTCTCCAAAATTTTTAAAGTTCGTGATTTCTTAGCTGCTGATACCGATATTGCTGACGATGCAATCATCGTCTTTACAGATGCCTATGATGTCCTGTGCATTCGTTATGATCCTGTTGGATTAGCAGCAGACTTTTTTGCCACAGGTAGAGATTTGATTGTCGGTGCTGAAACTGTATTTTGCCACCACAGTGCTGATGTAATGCCCTTCTTCTTGTCTAACTATTTAGGACAGCCAGCCAAGTATCTCAACAGTGGGTTTATTATTGGGTACAAATGGGCTTATCTGCGTATGCTTAACTACATTGCAACTAATTTTGTAGAAAAGTATATGATGGATTCACGTCAGAGTGACCAGCGTGTGATTTCCCGATTCATGTTAGAAAACTCTGAACTGGGTTTGTTGAATATGGATATTGATAGCACATTCAAATTCTGCTATACCCACACCTACGACAATAATCCACTATGCTGTGACAATTTGCGGTCTTATTTTGTCCATGTCACCTGGCTGGCACTGGAAATACAGAAACAAGCATATGAGGAAATCCGGAGAGTTTTCAACATTTAAAAATTTCAGCAGGTTGATTCAAAAGTGAGTGAATGAGCCTGGAAATTAAAACCATGCCGTAGAAATGAAGCCTTCTGTACCAATCACTATCTATAGGATAAGAACAAATGAAACTGGTCATTGTACGACATGGGGAAACCGAGTGGAATGTACAGGACAAGGCTACGGGTCAACTCGATAGTCCATTGACACCCAAAGGTATCCGACAAGCTTACGCCATTGCCGATCGCCTACGTCGTCTTTCATTCACCAGCTTTTACAGCAGTGAACTGGGTCGTGCTGTGCAAACAGCTAACATTATTGCTGAAGTATGTGGCAAGAAAGTGATGATTGACCCGCAATTACGAGAGTGGAATATGGGAATATTTCAGGGATTAACAGTTTCTGAAATGCACCAGAAGTTTCCACAGGAGAGGCAAGACTATGAACGTATTGGCTATGAATACGTCATCCCAGAAGGAGAAAGTTTAAGGCAATGTAGGGATAGAGCCTTTCGGGTGATGAATGCGATCGCACAACGACATTTAGATGAAACCGTTGTGGTGGTCACTCATGGTTGTTTCTTGATGGGTTTTTTTGAAATGGTGCTTGGTCTCCCACCTGGAAATAGTTGGCGTTTCCAGCTGCATAATGCGAACATCTGCACTTTTGAGTATGTTAACGGGTGCTGGAGTCTGATTGTCTGGAATGATGTGAGTCATCTCGAACAGATGGAGACCGTCACAGCTTAGTAGTCTAGTTTAGAGAAGTCTGGCCGGGAATAATAGTCATTTAAACATTTTCGGCAGACTGAATCTGGCTGAGAATATCCGAAAGCGGCCAATATCCCCAAGATTCTGTAATCTTCTCGTTTTCAATCTTGAATATCTCTAAAGCCGCAAATTCTACTTTTGCGCCAGTGGGAGCTATTCCCACAAATTCACCCAGGTGCGTAGCTGTAAAGTGACCTCTAAATACGACTTTGTTATTTTCTTCAATTAGATCGTCAATCACTACTTTGATATCTGGAAAGGCTTTGTGAGTTCCCTTCAATATTGCGATCGCATCCTCGACGCTTCGCACTTGAGGTAGCCCATGATCTATATAATTTGCCGCAACATATTTGTAAGCAATTTCATAATCTTGAGTATTATAAATTTCAAAAAACTGTCTAACCACTTTCTTATTAGTCAGGCTATTCATAGAATCTTTTTTGTAAATTGACAGGTAAATCATACCTGAAGGCTATGACATTGTCAAACTTATCTGCCTTCTTACAGCAGTTTTCATGTATTTAGACCACACCTGGAATTAATCTCTTCTTTCTTCCTTTGTCCCTTCGCGCCTACTCTTACGAGATCGATCGCCTAACGGCGATTGCGTGAGATATAAAGATGTGATTCATTGACCCGAAAATTGCTGTAAGTTTCTAGTGGGAAGGCGTAAGTTTCTTAATCAGGGCTTACGCAAAACATCTCTCAAACTCTCTTGCCTTCGTGTCCTTTGTATCCTAATGCCTACGGAATCGTCAGGGATACGTGGTTTGTTCTTTTGTAACTTGTGCATAAGTCCTATTGATGATCTTGAGAATCTTGCCAATATCAGAATAGCTACTTTCCTCACTTGCGAACCACTGATACTAGTATATTGTCAATTGCTGCTAATATATCTGCATCCAATTGCACTTCTGAAGCACCAACATTATCAACAATTTGTTGCGGACGACTAGCACCGATAATGGCTGAAGATACATATTCAGAATGTAGTACCCAAGCAAAAGCTAACTGTGCCATATTCAATCCTAAGTTTTGGGCAATGGGTTTTAGGTTCTGCACTGCTGTGAGAATGGAATCACTAAACAACTCCTCCAGCAAATACCAATTCATTTTCTCATTTGCAGCGCGAGAATTTGCAGGTGGAGCTTGTCCTGGCTGGTATTTGCCTGTAAGTACACCTTGAGCTAGTGGCGACCAAACAATCTGACCAATACCATTAGCTGCACACAATGGAAATACTTCTGCCTCCGGTGTGCGCCAGAGCATAGAATACTGAGGTTGGCTGGAAACAAAGCTTTCAACATCAGCAATATCAAGCGCAGACTGAATTTGTTCTGGAGTCCACTCGCTAAAGCCTATGTAACGAGCTTTTCCCTGACGCACTACCTCAGTCAATGCTGTCATTGTTTCCTCCAAAGGTGTATCTGGATCGTAGCGATGGCATTGATATAGGTCAACATAATCGGTACGCAGTCGGTTTAAGGAAGCATCAATTTGTTTTTTGATCTGGGCTGCTGACAACCCTCGATCAACAGGTGACGTGGGAAAAAATACCTTCGTTGCTAAGAGATACGATGAGCGATCAATTCCTTGTAATACTTCACCGAGAAATGACTCAGCACCGCCAGCCGCATAAGAATTAGAAGTATCAATAAAGTTAATCCCCATGTCAAAGGCTTTGTAAATACAAGCTTCTGCATTTTCCTTTTCTACACCTTCATGAATACCCCATGAACCAAGACTGATTTCAGAAATAAGCAATTCACTGTTACCTAATTTTCTGTATTTCATTGTATTTATGATTTCATTGTATTTATGATTTGGTTAGTATTTTGCTCTTGATTTACGATCAGAAACTAATTAATACCAATTTAATATGAAGCTGCACATTATTTTTATTTTTACCCCTCCCAACCTCCCCTCAAGAGGGGAGGTGCCCAAGGCGGTGGGGATTCTGGTGCGTCTTCATGTAAAAATGGTTTAATCCAAATAATCTGAACCGCCCAATTGCTATGATAATATGAAAGTTTGGGCGG
>NZ_KE384625.1:0-11860 GCF_000426905.1 Dolichospermum circinale AWQC131C | reverse complement strand
GGAACAGGGAACAGGGAACAGGGAACAGGGAACAGGGAAGAGGTTTTGGGCAACTTTACTTTTCGTTACTTATGTCGGTTTTTTTCCGCTCACCTACTTATCCAGATAAATTAAATTTGATTATGAGTTGACAACAGTTTCTTTTTCCTCATTTGATGGCAAAGTCATGGGTATCTGTATTCCCAGAGTCAGAGTACAGGATAACATAAATATGAATAGAGCCAACCATAAAAAATGATTGCTATGAAAATAGAAAGTTGATAAACATAGACCGATGAATCCCAGCAAGCCACTGATTAAGTATGTATTGCGTACAGCAACTCCCTCACCCAAGCCAGCAAAATATCCATCTAAAATATAAGCAAATCCCGACCACACTACAACAAGCAGCACCCAAGGAATATAAACTCTAATTGCTTCTACCAATTCAGAATGGTTAGTGAATATATTAAATATGGGGTCAGGAAAAAAGACAGCAGCCAACCCAACTACTAAACCAATTACCAGATTAGTTCCTAATGCAATTTGCAAAAGTGGGACGAGTTTATGTGTTTGGCCTTGACTTTGAAAGTTACCTGTTAAAGTTGTTGTAGCGTATTCTACTCCATCACACATATACATACTTAACGCTACTACTTGCATAAGTAAAATATTTTCCGCCAAAATATTAGTTCCTAATGTTGCACTAAAAACATTAAAAAGAACAAAAATACATACGATAACTACAGACCTAACAGATAGATTGCTGTTGAGAACAAAAGGATTTTGCAATGCGGAAAAACTGCGGACTTTCCCTAGTAAATGAACTACTTCTTGGAACGTAACTTCACGGCTAATCATCACCAGCCCTACAAATAAAGTTATATACTGGCTGATAGCTTGGGACAATCCAGCCCCCATGCTTGACCAATCCCAAAGCACAATGAAAACGTAATTGAGTAGAACATTAGCAATGTTACCTATAACAGTTAGTAAAAGGACTTGACGATTTTTTTCTCTGCCAAGAAACCAGCCAACTAAGACGAAATTGACTAAAGCCACAGGCGCTCCCCAAATTCGTCCCTGAAAATAAGCCATACCAGCAAGTTCTACGTCTGAACTAGTATTTAACAACATAAAACCTAGCTTCCCTATAGGGTATTGCAGTAGCAGAAACAGGATACCCAATCCCAAAGCAATTAAGACATTTTGTAGTCCTGCTAACAACATTGCTTCTCGATCATCTCTGCCAACGGCTTGAGATGTAACTGCGGTTGTTCCTGACTTGATAAACGAACAACTCTCATAGAGAAAATCAAACAAAATAGCACCTAATCCCACTCCTGCTAAATAACTAATGCTTGATAAGTGTCCCAAGAACGCTACGCTGATTGCACCGGACAGGGGAATAGTCATATTAGATACTACGTTAACAGTAGCCGTTTTCAGAAAGCGATATAGAAAGTCGTATTGAAGCAATGTCACAGTCTTTTAGGATAGATAATCGAATACATTTTACAATACTGATACCTTAATATGATTAAAATAAACCCAAGATTAATTAATACTGTTGTTGGGTTGCGCTGTCGCTTAACCCAACCTCCAAAATCTACTACAAAATCTACAAAATCAAACTCAAGGAGTTTCAGCAATTGCACCTTGCATTTTCATGAAAGTATCAATTAAAGTCTGCAATTGTTGATCTGCTTTAAAAACTCCTAAACCTCTTGCTGTCACTTTTCCTGGAGAATAAACAAACCGAGATTTCATATTTGAAGTTAACTTTTCTGCTAATAGATTCCAAGCTGGTTCTTCCATTGGTGTTTCTAAAACAATATGCTGTTTATTCTCTGGTTTAATGCGACTAAATCCCAAATTTTTAGCCAATTGTTTTAATTCCATAACTCGCAATAGTTGATTTGCTGGTAGGGGTATAGTACCATATCTATCAGTCCATTCAGCAGCGATTTGTTTTAATTCATATTTTGATTTTACCGTGGCTACAGCGCGATAAGCACTCATTTTTTGATCAAGATCAGTAATGTAATTGGAAGGAATAAATGCAGTGAGGTTAAGATCAATTTGCGTATCTTCAACTTTGGGTATTTCCTGACCTCTAATTTCTCGAATTGCTTCCTCTAACATTTCCATATACAAATCAAAGCCAATTGCATCCATTTGACCAGATTGTTCTGCACCTAGCAAGTTACCCACCCCACGAATTTCCATATCTCGCATTGCTAATTGATATCCAGAACCGAGTTGAGTAAATTCTTGAATTGCTCTTAATCTTTGTCTAGCAGCATCGGATAATTCTCTTTGTTTGGGGTAAAATAACCATGCGTGAGCTTGAATTCCCGCACGACCGACCCGACCCCGCAATTGATATAATTGAGATAAACCAAAACGGTGAGCATCTTCAATTAAAATTGTGTTAACTCGCGGAATATCTAAACCAGATTCGATAATTGTCGTACAAACAAGAATATCCGCGTCATTATTTCCGAAAGTCAGCATGGTTGATTCTAACTCACTTTCGTCCATTTGACCATGAGCGATCGCAAATCTTCCTCCAGGAACCATTTCTCGCAAATTTGCAGTGGTTTCTTCAATTCCGTCCACTCGCGGAACTACATAAAATACCTGGCCACCTCGATCTAATTCTTGACGAATTGCACTTCTAACAATTTCCGGTTTTAGGGGTGCGAGATGAGTTTGAATTGGTCTTCTCGTTGGAGGTGGAGTGGTAATTAAACTCATTTCCCTAATTCCTGATAATGACATATATAAGGTTCTGGGAATAGGGGTAGCGGAAAGAGTTAAAACATCAACTTCAGTTTTCAAGCTTTTGATTTTTTCTTTTTGATTAACTCCAAATCTTTGTTCTTCGTCAATTACTAAAAGTCCTAAATCTTTAAATTGTACACTTTTTCCTAATAATTGATGTGTACCGACAACTATATCTAATTCCCCAGTTGCGAGACGTTTTTGAATATTCCGTTTTTCTTCCGCACTACGAAAGCGATTGAGTAAACCTACATTAATTGGATAAGGTGCAAAACGTTCTTTAATTGTGTGATAATGTTGTTGAGTTAAAATTGTCGTTGGTGCTAAAAGTGCCACCTGCTTTCCTGCGGTGACAGCTTTAAAAATTGCCCTAATTGCTACTTCAGTTTTACCAAAACCGACATCTCCACATACTAACCTGTCCATGGGTCTCTCACTTTCCATATCCCGTTTCACGTCTTGTACCGCTTTTAGTTGATCTGTGGTAGGATGATAAGGGAAAGAATCTTCCATTTCTTCTTGCCAAGGCATATCTGGGGGATAGGAAAAACCATGTTGTTGCGATCGCGCTGCATACAATTTTAACAAATCTACTGCTAATTTCTTAATCGCTTTTCTGACTTTATTCTTAGTATTATCCCAAGCTTTTCCAGTCATTTTATGTAGTTCTGGAGGTTTATCTGCATTAGTTCTAAATCGAGATAAAGAACCAACTTGATCAGCAGCAACTCTTAATAAACCATCTGCATATTGCACAACTAAATAATCACGGGTTTCCTCGTTAATTGTCAGACTTTCTAATTTGACAAATTTGCCAATTCCATGACTACGATGAACAACAAAATCCCCTGGACGTAATTTATTAGGATCAACTTGTTTAGATGTTGCTTGACGACGTTTACGGACATAGCCAAAATTAGCTAGGGAATGTTGTCCATAAAATTCTCTATCGGTGACAATAACTAAGCGATAAGAAGGTAAAATAAAACCTTCTAATTCTGCTAAACCGGAATATTTTAGAGCAATTGGTGTATGATTAATTTGTAGTTTATCAATGGCTTGATAATCACGAGGATTGGGAATAAACTGCGCGGGACAATCGTGTTCTTGTAGTAGCGAAACTGAACGGGAAGGTTGAGCCGAAAGTATCCAAATTGCAAAATTGCGATGGCGTTCTTTTCTAATTGTCTCCGCTAATTTAGCAAATTGGTGAGGAGTCACGGGTAAAGGTCTACTCCCCAAATTCAAACCACTATTTTCTTCTGATAATTCCGATAAATATAACTTTTTAAAATTACTAATTTCTGCTATACACTCATCAAAATTACGATGAATTTTAGGTAATTCAACAGATAACTGACCACTGACTACTGACCACTGACTTTGAGCATTTTCCACCCAGCGATCGCTATGAGCATAACATTGTTCTGGCTCATCAATAACCACAAAAGTATTTTTAGGTAAATAGTCAAGTAATGAAGCGGGTCTTGTAAAAGCCAACCCTAAAAACCGCCGACTCCCCTCTAATGTTCCTAATTCTTGTAGAGACGTTCCATGGTACGTCTCTACATTTGGTAAATTTTTCAGTCCGTTGAAAATTATCGGTGCGAAACTTGTGGGAGTGAGAGTGATTTTTTCTATCTTATCCAAAGCTGAACGCTGGGTAGAAGGGTCAAATTCCCGAATTTGTTCAATTTCGTCGCCAAACCATTCCAAGCGCACAGGTAACTCAGAAGACACGGGAAACACATCTACAATATCCCCCCGTCTACTCCATTGTCCTTCAGTTTCCACCAAGGGAACTCGTTCGTATCCCAAAACCGTGATTTTTTCCCCAAACCCATCTAAATCAAATTCCATTCCTTTTTCTAAAGTGACACAAAATGATTTAAACGCTTCCGGTGGTGGTAAATGAGGCTGTAACGCCCCCACAGTAGCAATAATAGCCGTTTTTTGCTTTTGCAACTGACCATTAACCAAATCAGCTAAAACCTGCATTTGTCCCCAACTTAACTCATTTTCAGGGTCAAAGGGTTCGTAGGGAGAAGCCTCCGAAGTAGGGTAAAAATGGACAGTTTTCCAGCCCATTGCTTCCATTTGGGCGAAAACCCGCCCAGCTTCCTCCAAAGTAGCACAGACCACACACAAATTATGATCTTCATAATTTGCTAATGCTGAAGCTACTAGTCCCTTGGGGAGACGAGAAATCCCATTTAACCGCAATTCCTGTTGTTTGTTGAGTTTAGTAATTAGTTCTGCGGTCAGCAAAGATCGGGACAAAGCACGGACAATAGAAGAAAATGGCATAAGTTTTACGCTAAATTGGAAGTCGTTACCGATGTGAAAATCTAGAAGCCTTTGAGATCAACTATTTTAAAAGTTTTAATCGCTCTCTTGACAGTGAAGGGGGAAAAATCTAGCCTAGAAATGATTTATCAAGTGAACCTTAGATCAAACGTACTGGATTTAATTTGTATAACTCTAGTAACAGCTACAAGTAAGCGTGTTACTGTCAGCGTAACACAATAAAATTTTATGGTGCATTTAAGACTAATCCTTCATCTCTCAAACTCCCAAGTGATGAGACTCTTATGAAAATTAAATGTACGTCCTTTGAAGCCCTTGTAGAGACATTCCATGGAACGTTTCTACAATTTTTACCTCCAGATGTCTATTGTATGGCCGTAACACACCCTATTATTCACTTGATAATTAGACTCTTAACTGCTAATAGATAGAAGAAATCTGACTATTACTTTGTTTATAGTCAAAGTATTTAAGAGAATCACCTAAAATAATGGATACTAAAATAAGTCAGATTTAATTAACATTAGCCCAAACTTGGGAACTCTGTATAATTTTACTCTTTATACCAGCAATTTTAAAAATGTCTTCCCTCTCTTTTGAACTTTTCACAATTTTGGTGCTAATTTTCGCTAACGGTGTGTTTTCCATGTCGGAAATGGCCGTAGTCTCGTCCCGGAAAGTTAGACTACAGCAGTTAGTTAACCAAGGGGATATTAACGCTAGGGCCGCATTAAAATTAGCAGAATCTCCCAATCATTTTTTGTCTATTGTCCAGGTGGGGATTACACTGATTAATATTCTTAATGGTGTGTTCGGGGGTGCTACTATTGCCAAAAGACTAGAAGACTATATTAAGCTAGTCCCCATTTTAGCCAATTATAGTAATGCGATCGCCTTTGGGATAGTGGTTTTACTCATTACCTATTTTTCCCTAATTGTCGGTGAACTTGTACCCAAACGTCTCGCTTTAAATAACCCCGAAAAAATCGCCTCCTTTGTAGCTATACCTATGCGGGCTTTAGCAAGAATCGCCTCACCTGTAGTTTATCTTTTGAGTGCATCTACAGACCTAGTATTGCGAATTTTAGGAATTACACCCTCAGAAGAACCCCAAGTCACAGAAGAAGAAATTAAAATTTTAATCGAACAAGGTACGGAAGCAGGGACCTTTGAAGAAGCCGAACAAGACATGGTAGAACGGGTTTTCCGATTAGGCGATCGCCCCGTTACCTCCTTTATGACACCCAGACCTGATATAGTCTGGTTAGACTTGGAAGATCCTGCTGAAGAAAACCGCCAAAAAATGACCGAAAGCGCCTACTCTCGCTATCCAGTTTGTCAAGGGGGATTGGATACAGTTCTGGGTATAATTCCTGTCACCGACTTACTAGCCAGAAGTTTACGTAATGAACCCTTAGACTTAACTCTAGGATTACGTCAACCGGTATTTGTTCCCGAAAGTACAAGGGGATTAAGAGTTTTAGAACTGTTTAAACAAACTGCGACTCACATGGCCTTAGTCGTAGATGAATATGGAGTCATTCAAGGATTAGTTACCCTGAATGATATCATGAGTGAAATAGTCGGTGATGTTCCCGCAGGACCAGGACAAGAAGAACCCCAAGCAGTACAAAGGGAAGATGGTTCTTGGTTAGTAGATGGAATGTTAGGAATAGAAGAGTTTTTAGAACTATTTGATCTCGAAGAATTAGAAACTGAAGAAAGAGGAAATTATCAAACATTAGGAGGTTTTGTGATTACCCATTTAGGACGTATTCCCGCAGCAGCAGATCATTTTGAATTGGATAATATGCGGTTTGAAGTTATGGATATGGACGGAAATCGAGTTGATAAAGTATTAGTTGTACCCAGGAGAATGAATAATGGGTAATTGGTAATAGGTAATGGCTAATTGGTAATGGGTAATGGGTAATGGGTAATTGGTGATAAACTAGAAATTATCTATTTAGCGTGATTTTTAGTTATATAGACGAGTGTAATGACTGGGAATAATCAAATATGGATAACGATATTAAACAAATCATCAAGGAAAATCTCAAAAAATCAATTAGAAATTTTTTCAAAGGTAAGAAAATAAAAAATTACCAAGTATTAGATGATATTTTCCCCCAAGAAAGACGCATACGTTCTCTGATTGGTGGACTAGAAACAAGTTTAGGAACAACTTGTTGGGAACCTATAGCTAAAACTTTAGCAGAGTTAAATGGATTTGAAATCATTAAAGAGAAAATATTAATTCCAACTCCATTTCCCATGCAGAGTGAATTAGATAGATTAGTGTCCGAACGAGAAAATAAGCCTAATAATAGGAGAATTTCAACAAAAGAATGTATACAAAGTCTAAAAAATGCTGCTTTAAAAATAAATCCTCAAGACATCAAGAAATACATATCTCCTTCAACGGGAACTGGAGTTGATCTTCATTTGTCTAAAGATGGAATTGAGTATATATTTGACATTAAAACTACACAGTCAAATCAAGGTGATTTTAAAAAATTCAACAAACAAATGCTGGAATGGTATGCTTACAGACTTGCTAAAAATCCTGATGCTAACCTAGAAGCGCGTATTGCCATTCCTTTTAATCCTTTTAAAAAATCTTGGTATGAAGAGAAAAAAAGTATGTTATCTAGTTCTCCTCTAGATATTACCCAAGATATATGGGTTGAAAATGAATTTTGGGATTTTTGTTCTGGAAAGGAAAATACATTTGAGGAGTTACAATCACTTTTTATTCAATTAGGACAAGAAAACTTTGCAAAGGAATTTCATGATATTTTTTATCCAAATTAGTTTAGATGTCAATAATTCTTAGTAATTCTTTAGCTACATACTCAACCACAGGTACAGGAACAGCATTACCAAACTGCTTTTTAGCTACTTCATCTTTTGTATGGTATTCAAAATCTGTAGGAAATCCTTGTAATTTACAAGCGTGTTTTGCAGTAATTGGTATATATTTATGAGGTTGATAAATTTTTTCTAAGAAAAGATTTTTATATTCCTGGGGATGACTAGCATGAATAGATACAGTTGCGATATAGTCTTTAGAACCAGTAGCAGTTAAAGTTGGGAAAATCTCAGCAGTCGGTAAAATAATTCTATAAATATTATTAATACCTGTCATATTTTTAGAATTTACAAATTCATACTTATCATCAGCAGTTAAACGGAATATTCCTTTTTCCAGCAGTTTATTTAACTCACTGATTTTTATATCCGTGATGATTTCTCGGAAATTTTCAAAAGATAAAGGATTACCATCTTTATCTCCATATTTTTTACTTCTTCTATATTTAAGAAGTGTTAAGCAAATCATTTTTTCTCTATCACTGGTTTTGATAATATCCCAAGAGTGAATTGTTGTATGTCCATTTCTTAAATCAGAAAAAATAAAAAAATCATTTAACTCATCATCTTTTTGAAATCTCGTTCTTGATGGTGGAATTACACCTTTAAATAAAGTATTTGCATCTAGTTTAACTTTTTCAACAAAATTAATATTTTTAAATTCATCCAAAACATCTAAAACTTTTGGGTGAATATTCAAAGATTTAGGGAATTTATACTCCTGACATCTTTCCATATCCCCTCTAATCCCAACAATAAAAACTCTATCTCTATTTTGAGGTAAACCAAAATCGTAAGCATTCAGAACTTTCCATTTCACACAATATCCTATATTTGCTAATTGATTGAGAATTAGTTCCAAATTATCCCGATTTTTAGGACTTGCTAATCCACTAACATTTTCAAATATAAATCCTTTAGGTTGATTTTTATTTACTAGTCGAATGACATCAAACCATAATTTTCCTCTTTTGTCTTCAAATCCCCTTAAACAACCAGCAACAGACCAAGGTTGACAGGGAACACCACCAACAATGATGTCAACATTAGCCGGAAGTTCAGTAATTTTTGTGATATCTCCTAATTCAATTTCATGTTTATTAAAGTAGCTAATGAAATTTTGCTGATAAACTTTAATTGCTTGTTTGTCTATTTCAGAATAGCCTAAACATTGACCACCTAATTTATCTAAAGCAATTCTAAATCCACCAATACCAGCAAAGAGATCAATAAAAGTGAATTGTTTTTTATCACTTAGTAAATTTAGAGGTAATTTCAGTTGTTTTGACATTGGTGAAAATGTAGATTTGATGTTACTTAGCTAATCTGATCAACTAAACTATAGAAATAATAAATATAAATAATCAAATATGTTCAGGTATTTCTCTCTTCCTCTGCGACCTTTGCGCCTTTGCCTGAGACAAAAAAATCCCGTTCACTGATACCAGACTCAATAGATAATTTATTGAGTTTCAGTTAGAAAAAAGGGTACTAAAAAACCATTTTCTTCCTTTTTTCTAACCATTAACTTACACCATTACATCAAAAAATTAAAGCTGTCTAACAACAGGTTTACCGTCAATAACCTCACCGACAAGAACGATATCTGCACAATTGACGAAAATACCATTTTCCAAAACACCAGGAATATTATTCAGGGTTTTTTCTAAATTTACAGGGTCATCAATGCTATCAAATGTCACATCTAAAACCATATTACCTTGGTCAGTGATCACAGGTCCGGCTTTTCTTACACCCATACGCAGTATGGGCTTACCACCAAGTGCTTTAATAGCATTAGTGACAGGAGTAAGCGCCATAGGGATGACTTCTACGGGTACAGCAAACACAGAACCCAGTTTATCCACCAGTTTACCACTATCAACCACCACAACAAACTGTGTTGCCAAGTAATCTACAACTTTTTCGCGGGTATGTGCCGCACCACCACCTTTAATTAAGTTTTTATGGGGATCTACTTCATCCGCACCATCTATAGCAATATCAATATGGTCCACAGCGTCTAAAGTAGTGAGGGGAACACCATACTCTTTTGCTAAAACTTCTGACTGAAATGAGGTGGGAATACCGACAATATCCTTAAGTTCTCCAGATTTGAGCCGTTCTCCTAAATACTGAATTGTGTAGGCTGTGGTTGAACCTGTACCCAAACCGACTATCGAACCTGATTTTACCAAATTGGCGGCGGCCTTGCCAACTTCTTGCTTCATCAATTTAACTGGGTCTGCTGGTATGGACATTCTTTAACTCCTGAAAAACTCACGCCAAGGTACTGTTACAGGCGACTATACTACAAAAGAGGATCAATTTAGCTTAGTAATTATAGGATTTCTGCAAAATATCTGGAAAGAGAGACTTGTATTGATTTTCAGTAGTTTTTAATAAAACTATTACCACATCACACTGTGGCATTTTATTTATTCCCACATTCCGTAATAGATAGTCTAGTATGAGCATTTTTAAGAATTATGATTAATAATAGTTAAAAATATTTGATTAAATATGTATTTAAAAAAACAAAACTAATGAAATTATACTTTAACCTAAAAAATGGGTCGCCCGGGATTCGAACCCGGAACTAATCGGTTAAAAGCCGAGTACTCTACCGTTGAGTTAGCGACCCTTTTGCTGTTTTTCCAACTTTATAAATATACCATAAACAGCCATGGTTTTGTCAAGGGGTTTTTAGAAAAAATTTGCTATTAATTGGAAAGCCGCAGTACAACTAGCTCCTGGCGCTAAAACAGTCAAGTTATCACCAGTGTTAAAAGCATTGCGGGTGGCGCTCCAAGGCTCTAGACAATAGAAATCTTTACCCTTCACAGTCCAAAATACCAACCAGGTGGTAAAATCATCATAATTGAGGGTGAGCTTGAATTTGCGACTATTATCTGTGACAGCGGCAGATTTAGCGGTTAGTCCACCAAAAGCAAAATCAATTTCATCTTGACTAAAGTCAAATTTGCCATTAAAAGCGTGAAATTCCTTGGTTTTGTTGTCTTGATATTCTCCAGAGGGAAGTTCCACCTCTAGCTGATTTTTGTCACCACAGAGAAAATAAGGGTGAAAACCAGCGGAAAATGGCATGGGTGTAGATGACAGATTTTTGTATTCCTGACGGACTGCTAAAGTATTACCTTGGAGTTCGTAAGTAAAAGCCAATTGAAAATCAAAAGGATAAACGGCCTTTGTTTCTTCATTGCTATTGAGAACTACGGTAACACTGGCTTTGTCTTGTGTATTTTGCTCCGTTGCTGTCCAAAGCAATTCCCGTGCAAAACCATGTTGTTTAATGGTATACGGGTTTCCATCAACATTATAAGTATTATCTGGTAAATTACCGCAAAGAGGAAACAAAATGGGATTACCACCTCTAACGCTCAAATCAGGATGAGTAAAGCGTTCAGCGTCCATATAGAAGATTTCTTGACCTTGAACCAGCCAACTAGTAATGATACCGCCTCTTTCTGGAACAACTTCTATTTGTGTACCAGCGGTTTTATCCGACAAGATGTAAGTTTTGTATTGTCTTTGTTGAATGTCAATGGTAAACATGATTTTTGGTGATTGGTGATTGGTAATTGGTGACTGGGCAGATATCGTTCGCAAAACATGACTCGCTAACTAAGCTTTCTGTCTCACGTCTTTTTCCATTCACCTCCTATTACAGCACTTTGCGCGACAAATAGGGGCAGGTTTGATATTGATTTTTCAATTTATTCCCTTAATTGTTGTACCTAAGAGGATGTTTTAAAATTTTTTAATATATAAATTTACGCCTCTCCAAACCTCTGCCCTACAAGGAGAGAGGCTTTAAAACGCCCTGCTAGGGAAGCAGGGGGTTTTCATTCTCCGAGGTAAAGAAGAAAAGAATAGTGATCTTTTCTTGATAAAA
>NZ_APIY01000317.1:0-40758 GCF_000426905.1 Dolichospermum circinale AWQC131C | reverse complement strand
TACCCTTGATAATACTACTATACTTAAATATGTAAAGTTTTGTAACGACATTCAACATTTCTGCTTGTTACCATATCTCATTGAGATTGTAATTTATAGATTCCGTTTTGTTTTTTTGATTTATTATACCAGTATAATCATATTTTGTAACTGATGAGGTAATAATTAAATGACTCCAGTAGATATTCTAATTCTTTCCAATGGACCTGGGGAGGTAACAACCTGGGTACGTCCTGTTGTCAAAGCATTGCGAGAACAATTAGGACATGATATTTCTCAGGTCAGAATTTCTGTAATATTATCACCTTGTCCTCATGCTAGTGGTAAAGAAACTGCTATAGCTTTGGGTTATTCGGAGGTTGATAGAGTTCAAGCACCAGAACATTTTTGGCAATTTTTACTGTGGGGAAAAACCGCTGAAAATTGGCAATGGAGAAATCAAGGTGTGGTTATATTTTTAGGTGGTGATCAAATTTTTCCCGTTATTTTTGGTAAAAAGTTAGGATATAAAACAGTAGTTTATGCGGAATGGGAAGCACGTTGGCACAATTTTATAGATAAATTCGCCATTATGAAAGCACAAGTTGCAAAAAATGTTTCTCCAAAATATGCAGATAAATTTACTATTGTTGGTGATTTAATGTTAGAACCAGCAGAGAATGAAATCACATCTAAAATTGAAAGTTCCCAATTCTTTAACATTATTGGACTTCTACCAGGTTCAAAATCAGCGAAGTTAACTCAAGGTGTACCTTTAACTTTAGCTATTGCTGAATATATTCACAGTCAATTACCTCAGACAAAGTTTTTTATTCCTGTTGCGCCAACTTTAGATCTACCAACTTTAGCCAGTTTTGCAAATCCTAAGAATAACCCATTTACAAAAGCATTTAATTTTCAAGGTGCTGATTTAATAGATAATCATTTCCTAACTTCTACAGGTTTAACAGTAGAATTAAAACAAGAAAACCCCGCTTATCATTTATTGTCTCAATGTTCAATTTGTTTAACTACAGTTGGTGCAAATACCGCAGAATTAGGAGCGTTAGCTGTACCCATGATTGTATTATTACCCATGCAACAATTAGATGCAATGCGTTCTTGGGATGGTTTACCAGGAATATTAGCAAATTTACCGATATTAGGCTCTTTTTTTGCTAAAATAATTAATTGGTGGATGTCAAAAAATAAGGGTTTATTAGCTTGGCCAAATATTTGGGCGCAAGCAGAAATTGTACCAGAATTAGTAGGTAAATTGCAACCAGAGGAAGTGGGAGAAATGGTTCTAGATTTGTTAAAAAATCCAGAGAAATTAGAGGCTATTCGTCATAAATTACGCAGTGTGAGGGGTGAAGGTGGGGCTGCGAAAAAGTTGGCAATTTTGGTGAAAAAAGAGTTATTATAGACTTATATAAAACTAAGATTTTTTCAGCTATGAAAGCACCTGATATTATTATTCAACTTGTTGAACATTTTCACTCTTCGATAGAAGAGTATCGTGCGGGAGGAATTAATGAAACACAAACTAGAATTGAATTTATTAATCCTTTTTTTGCTGCTTTAGGGTGGGATATTAATAATGAACGACAAATTTCTGATATTTATAAAGACGTTGTTCATGAAGATTCTTTAAAAATTAGCGACGCAAACAAAGCCAAAGCACCTGATTATAGTTTTTGGGTTGGGGGAACAAGAAAGTTTTTTGTGGAAGCGAAAAAACCCGCTGTTAATATTGGTAATAATATGAGTGCGGCTTTTCAAGTCAGACGTTATGGCTGGTCTGCAAAATTACCTTTAAGCATTTTAACAGATTTTGAAGAATTTGCAGTTTATGATTGTCGAATTATGCCAAATAAAAATGATTCTCCATTGATAGCGAGAATCAAACATTTTCATTATACAAAATATGTGGAAAAATGGCAAGAGATTTATGATCTTTTTTCTAAGGAAGCTGTCTTAAATGGTTCTTTAGAAAGATTTGCAGAAACCAAAGTTAAAGCTGGGATTACTGTTGATCAAAAATTTCTCCAAGAAATTGAAATTTGGCGAGAAAATTTAGCTGCTAATATTGTTTGGAAAAATCCCCAAATTCAACAAAGAGAGTTAAATTTTGCTGTGCAAATGACGATTAATAGAATTGTCTTTTTACGCATTTGTGAAGATAGAGGAATTGAACCTTATCAACAGTTATATAATTTATTAAAGTTGGAAAATTTTTATCAAGAATTAGCGCGGTTATTTATTAATGCAGATTATCGCTATAATTCTGGTTTATTCCATTTTCAAAGTGAAAAAGGACGAGAAAATCCTGATGATTTTACTTTGAATTTAACTATAGATGATGCTATTTTAACATTAATTATTAGAAAACTTTATCCTCCAGAAAGTCCTTATGAATTTTCTGTGATTCCTGTGGAAATTTTAGGACAAGTTTATGAACAATTTTTAGGTAAAGTCATTCAAATATCTGCAAGTCGTCAAGCAGTTATTGAAGATAAACCGGAAGTAAGAAAAGCTGGAGGTGTTTATTATACTCCTAGTTATATTGTTGATTATATTATTAAACAAACTATTGGTAAGGTTTTAGAAAATAAGAAACCAGAAAAAATCCAAGATATAACAATTCTTGATCCTGCTTGTGGTTCAGGTTCTTTTTTAATTGTGGCCTATCAATTTCTCCTAGATTGGTATTTAGAACAATATCTGCAAAATCCCAAGAAATACAAAAATAAATTCTACCAAATTTCAGATCATCAATGGCGTTTAACCGCAAGTGAGAGAAAGCAAATTTTATTAACTCATATTTATGGTGTTGATATTGATCAACAAGCGGTAGAAACAACTAAGTTATCTTTGTTATTAAAGGTATTAGAAGGAGAATCAGGAGAAACAATTACCAGACAATTACAGTTATTTAAAGAACGGGCTTTACCTGATCTAGATTATAATATTCAGTGTGGTAATACCTTGATAGATGGCGAATTTTATCAACATACTCAATTAAATTTTTTAGACGAAAATACGGCTTATAGAGTTAATATTTTTGACTGGAAATCAGCTTTTTCTGCTATTATGAAACGAGGTGGTTTTGATGTAGTTATTGGTAATCCTCCCTATATTAGAATCCAAGCTTTAAAAGAATGGGCTGCTTTAGAAGTTGAATTTTATAAACAACGGTATGTTTCTGCTAGTAAGGGAAACTATGATATTTATGTTGTCTTTGTGGAAAAGGGATTAGAACTATTAAGAAAAGATGGCTATTTAGGTTTTATTTTACCCCATAAGTTTTTTAATGCTCAATATGGGGAATCTATCAGAAAATTAATTGCTGAAGGTAAATATCTTCATAAAGTAGTGCATTTTGGAGATCAACAAGTGTTTCTAAAAGTTTCAACTTATACTTGTTTACTTTTCTTGAGAAAATCAGAACAATCTAATTTAGAAATGGAAAAAGTTACTGATTTAATAGATTGGAAAAATAATCATAATAGTCAAACAGGAATTATTAATCATTCGTTAGTTTCTGGGTTAGCATGGAATTTTATTCTGGGAGAAGATGCTAAGTTTTTTGCAAAATTACAACAAATTAAATCTAGACTAGAAGATGTAACAGAAAGGATTTTTCAAGGAATTAAAACCGGTGCTGATAAAATATATATCGTCGAAGAATTATCACGGGAAGATAATTTAATCCAGGTTTTTTCAAAACAAAAACAAATAGCATATTGGTTAGAATCTAATTTACTACATCCTTTGATTAAAGGTGGTGATAGTAAAAGATATTATTTGTCTAAAACTAATAAGTTGATTATTTTTCCCTATATGCTTAAAAATAATGATTCCATGGAATTAATTTCTATGAATACCTTTGAAAGAGAATATCCTTTAACCTGGAATTATTTACTAGATAATAAAGATTATTTAGAAAGTAGAGAAAATAGTAAAATGTTAGGAGAAAATTGGTATGGATATAGTAGATTTCAAGCTTTAAATGTCATGGCTTTACCAAAAATATTTACTCCTGATATTGCGACTGGTTCATCATTTACATGGGATAAAACAGGGAATATCTTTTTTACGGGTGGTGTCGCTGGAGGATATGGAATTTTAGTTAAATCTATTTATTCATGGGAATACATTTTAGGATTGTTAAATAGTCAAGTCCTAGAATTTTATCTCAAAAAATCATCTACATCAATGAGAGGTGGTTACTATAGTTTTGAATCTCGGTTTATTCGCAATCTTCCGATTAAAATTATTGATAATTCTCAAATTACAGAAAAGCAAAAACATGATTTAATTGTTAATTTAGTACAACAAATGCTTGATTTTCATCAACAACTCAATCAAGCAAACACACCCCCAGCCAAAAGAATGATTCAGCAACAAATTCAAGCCACTGATAGACAAATCAATCAATTAGTTTATGAACTCTATGAATTAACTGATGCAGAAATAACTATGATTGAAAGTATTCAAAGTACATAAACTTAAATTTATTCTTCCCCTTGTCTGCGTCCTAATTCATACACTCCAGCGCCCATACAAACAAGTATTCCAGTGCTAACTCCCCAGCTATTACCTAAACTGATATCTAAAATCCAGTTAGATAAACCACCAAATATTAAAAAGGGGAAAATGCTAAATAGTGAAGCATAAAAGGAATTTTGCGCTTCTCTGGCTTGACGAGTCTTGTCAAATTCTGATTGACTAGTGTATAGGAAACGTTCAGCAAAATTAAACCAGCGGTTGAGTTGTGTCGTTACCCATTCTCTAACCTGTGAAAAACTCAAATATAACGCTAAAGCCCATAAACAAGTACCAGCGATCGCAACTTTATCTATTTCAAAGCGAAAAGGCAATATATCAAACATAGCATAGTTTAACTCTCCAATTGCTAATTTTAGCGTTTATCTGTCCCTAAATCCCACTATGGGGAGATTTTCTATTTAAGTTTAAATTAATGTAGAGACGTTCCATGGAACGTCTCTACAAGGACTCTGTAAACTCAATTAATAAGGTACGGCTACCGACTCATGAGTTTTTAGTTGAATTGCAGTATTATCGGCGACAATTTTCCGAAAAACATCACCGTCAATAGTTTCTTGTTCTATCAACAAATCAACCACCCGCTCCAAAATTAAACGGTTTTCCTGGATGATTTCCTTAGCTTGAATATAGCATTTGCTGACAATTTCCCGAACTGTAGCATCAATTTTAGCAGCAATTTCCTCCGAATATTCAGATTTATTCATCCAGTCCCGGCCTAAAAATACATCATTATTATTTTGATTTTCCAAAGAAACTGGACCTAAATCAGACATTCCAAACTTTGTTACCATTTGTCGAGCCATATTAGTCACTTGTTGTAAATCATTTCCCGCACCGGTAGTCACTTCTGCTTGACCAAAAACGATTTCCTCCGCTGCACGACCGCCCAAAGTCGCTGCAATTCGCGCTAAAATCTGGGAACGGGAAATTAAACCCTGTTCTTCATTGGGAGTAAACCAAGTTAAACCTAATGCTTGTCCCCTGGGAATTAAAGTAACTTTTTGTACAGGATCATGATCCTTAACCAACGTACCTACCAAAGCGTGTCCCACTTCATGATAAGCAATGAGGCGTTTACTTTTGCTATCTACTAAAGCAGTTCCTTCCATACCCGCAACTACTCGATCTATCGCATTATCAACTTCTAAATCGGTGACTGCTTCCTTGCGTCTTCTGGCTGTCAAAATAGCAGCTTCATTGAGTAAATTAGCTAAGTCAGCACCGGTAAACCCAGGAGTTCGTCGGGCGATCGCCGCTAATGATACACTAGGGTCAATTTTCTTATTTTGAGCATGGACTGTCAAAATTTCCTCTCTTCCCTTCAAATCTGGAACGTCCACAATCACCTGTCTATCAAAGCGTCCTGGACGTAACAAAGCCGAATCTAGAACATCAGGGCGGTTAGTAGCAGCAATAATAATAATCCCCGTATTTCCCTCAAAACCGTCCATTTCCGTTAATAGCTGGTTAAGAGTTTGTTCTCGTTCATCATTTCCCCCACCAATACCCGCACCCCGTTGTCTACCTACCGCGTCAATTTCATCAATAAAAATGATACAGGGAGCATTATCCTTAGCTTTTTTGAACAAATCTCGCACACGGGAAGCACCCACACCAACAAACATTTCTACAAATTCTGAACCAGACATACTGAAAAAAGGTACACCTGCTTCACCCGCAATAGCCTTTGCTAGTAGAGTTTTCCCAGTTCCGGGCGGTCCAATTAGTAACACACCCTTGGGAATTTTCGCACCTACAGCGGTAAATTTTTCCGGCTGTTTTAAGAAAGTCACAACTTCCTCTAATTCTTCTTTAGCTTCATTCACTCCTGCGACATCAGCAAATTTGACCCCGGTTTTTGCTTCCATTTGAAAGCGGGCGCGAGATTTACCGAAACTCATGGCTTGGTTAGAAGCATTCGCAGAACGACGCAGGAATAATATCATTAAAGCCACCAGGGGTAAAATCCACATGAGATTAATTAACAACCCCACAGCAACCCTGTTTCCAGCGGAGGAAACCTCACCAAAATCAACATTTTTTTCCCTAAGTTTATTCACTAATTCTGGATTTTGCTCTAAAAGGCGCACCTGTAAAGGAGGTGTATTTGGCTTTTGTCCAGTTAAATAAACCCTAGCTATCTGCTCAGTTTGATCTAATTCTACCTTTTTAACTTCGCCTTTATCCGCCTTCTGAATTAACTCCCCATAAGTTAACTCCCGACGCTCTGTTTTTTGCTGCGCTAAAACGGGACTAGCACCAACTATACCAGGTAACATAATCAACCCAGCAGCTATCATACCAGTTAAAACATGAGTTGAAGATGAACCTGATAAATGCTGTTTCATCAAAAAATTTTTGTGCAAATTTTTCATAATAGTTATCCTTTACGCCTGTTTTTCTGAGAACTTGTCATATCTAGAAATTACAGTTTCCTGATCTAGTTTAACTGCCAGACTTGATTATTAACAGGTGATAGGACAGAAGGTGATAGTAGAGAACTAAAGTTCTCACTACATATATGAGATATTAGGCTTTTTTGTTCGTAGTCGGGGCTTTAGCCCTGATTTTCTCAGGTGAGGACTAAAGTTCTCACTACATAGGATATGATGCTAATTAGGTAAGTTTTGAGTTGTTAGTTACCCCTTCCCCATTTTAAAATATTTTAATATACTTATGCAAATTAATTTTCAACCCTTTACCGTTAATAAACGATTTCCCTTAACAATTAGTCGCGGAACAACAGCACAAACAACAAATGTATGGTTAAAAATCGCACAAGAAGGGATTGAGGGTTGGGGAGAAGCATCTCCCTTTGGGGTGGGTAATTGCAGACAAACTACTGAGCAAATTATAAATACTATAGAGCAAATTGTACCTATATTTCAGAAATTTAGCCCTTGGCAAAGACAGGAAATTGAGTCACTATTAGAACAAATGCAAATTCCTTCTGCTGTGAAAGCAGCCTTAGATATGGCATTACAGGACTGGCTAGGTAAGCGCTTAGGTTTACCTTTGTGGCAACTTTGGGGACTAAATAAAAGTGCTATAGTATCAACATCAGTAACAATTGGGATTAATTCCCCAGCAGGTGCTAAAGCCAGAACCCAAGACTGGTTACAATTTATGGATGTGCAGTTATTCAAAGTCAAATTAGGTTCAACTCAAGGAATAGAAGCAGATCAAAAAATGTTTTTAGCAGTACGGGAAGCAACAGGAGAAAGAGATGTATTTGTTGATGCTAACGGAGGTTGGAATTTAGCAGATGCTATTAATATGTGTAGTTGGTTAGCTGATTTAGGGATAAAATACATAGAACAGCCCTTAGCAAGAGGTGAAGAAGCAAATTTAGCCAAGTTGAAAAAACATTCCCCCTTACCTATTTTCGCTGATGAAAGTTGTTTTACTAGTGCGGATATTCCCCAATTAGCTGATAATGTAGATGGAATTAATATTAAGTTAATGAAATCTGGGGGAATTACCGAGGCCATGCGAATGGTACATACAGCCAAAGCTCATAATTTACAAGTGATGTTTGGCTGCTATTCTGATAGTTCTCTGGCTAATACCGCCGCTTTACAACTTGCACCACTAGCTGATTATTTGGATTTAGATAGTCATTTGAATTTAATTGATGATCCTTTTAGCGGTGCGCTGGTAGAAAATGGGAGAGTTTTGCCAAATAATTTACCTGGTTTAGGAGTAAAATACAGTGCGTCTGTCGCTTAATCAAAAAATAGCAATTCTTCTCCATGAGGGAATTACTGGAGTTAAAGGAAAAACAGGGTTATCAATTTTACGCTATAGTGAATCACCCATTGTGGCTGTAATTGACAGAGAATCTGTAGGTAAATCTTTAGTAGAGTTAACAGGTATTCAGCGAGATGTGCCAATTGTGGCATCTATGACAGCAGCATTACAGTATAAGCCAGAAGTTCTAGTAATTGGGATTGCTCCCAAAGGTGGTGCTGTTCCTGATGATTATTGGGCTGATATCAAAGATGCTCTCAAAGCCGGAATGTCTTTGGTAAATGGATTACATACACCCCTAGCAAATATACCTGAATTAAATGCCCTCCTCAAACCAGGACAATTAATTTGGGATGTACGGAGAGAACCAGCTAATTTAGATGTAGCATCTGGACTGGCGCGAACTTTACCCTGTCGCCGAGTTTTGACAGTGGGGACAGATATGGCCATTGGAAAAATGTCCACTAGTCTAGAATTACATCGAACGGCTAAATTATGGGGTTTACGTTCTAAATTTTTAGCCACGGGTCAAACTGGGTTAATGTTGGAAGGAGAAGGGGTGGCTTTAGATGCTGTGCGGGTAGACTTTGCGGCCGGTGCGGTGGAACAGTTAGTCATGCGTTTTGGTCAACATTACGACATTCTGCAAATTGAAGGACAAGGTTCTCTTTTACACCCCGGTTCAACGGCAACTTTAGCTTTAATTCGCGGTTCTCAACCTACACATTTAATATTAGTGCATCAAGCGGGACAAACTCACAACCGTAATAATCCCAGTATACCGATTCCCCCATTACCGGAAGTGATCCAAATGTATGAAATTGTTGCCCGTGGTGCTGGTGCTTTTAGAAATGTCAAAGTAGTGGGTATAGCTTTAAATACCAGGAATTTAGAGGAATTAGAGGCAAAAAATGCGATCGCTCAAATCATAACAGAAACCGGACTACCTTGTACAGATCCCATTCGTTTCGGGGCTGAATTGTTGTTGAATGCAGTTATGCAAAATTAGAAGAAGGGGAGAAAAAATCTTGAATATTCTGTACAAATGCTAAGGTATTTTCCAGGTGAATATTATGTCCAACATCATGAATTATTTGTAATTTAGCAAACTTACATTTTTCAGTTATTGATATATTAATATCAATAAATTTTTCATCTTTTTCTCCCACCAATAATAGGAGAGGAATAGTATTTTCTGTGAGTAATTCCCATAAACAAGGTTGAGAACCTGTTCCCATAAATTGCAATGATTTGACTAAATTTGGGGGATGATTTGTTAATCTACTTGCGATCATACATTGGTATTGGGGATGATCTTTAATTTTCCCAAAAATCCTTTGTTGATACCAATTATTGAGAAAGTGATAAAAATCATCTTTATTCAGCATTCTCGTTAATTTCCTGGCTATTTGAGCATCACTTTTAATTCTAGCTAACCTGGCCATTTCTGTTGCTAAACCAGGGGAAGCAGATTCTAAAATAACCTTAATAAACCTACTGGGAAAATGAAGAGTGAGATATAAAGCTAATCTTCCTCCCAGAGAATAACCAATTAAATAGCATTGGTCAATTTTTAATTGATCTAATAATTGTATAATGGCCGTGGCTGTAGATGGCATGGTATAGTATTCATCATCTAAAACCTGAGTTTTTCCATGTCCAGGTAAATCAATAATCAGATAGGAAAAATCATCAAATAGTAATTTTATGACTTGATCAAATTCATAAATATTACCCATAAAACCATGTAAAAATAGAATTATTGGTTTATGTGCATTTTGATTTAAAAAATAGTGAAATTGATATTGATTCCCAGTCATAGATAGCGCAATTAAAAGTTAAGAATTAGGGTAAAAATCTATCTAAAGCGGCTTTTAATTGTTCAATTTCCGATTCCATATTACCTTCTTGGGCAGCCCTAGCGATACACTCAGTCAAATGTTCATCTAGCACAATGCGTGCTACCTTATCTAATGCACCACGGACAGCCGCAATTTGTAATAATACATCAGGACATGAAGTATTTTGTTGTACCATATTTTTAATACCACGTACATGGCCTTCTATGCGCGAAAGTCGGTTAATAATTCGCCGTAACGACTCTTCACTGTGGACATGAGAATGTGTATGATTTGTATGATTGTGATGGTGTGAATGCTCTCCTGGCTCTAATGTAGCTAGGGATTCGTTAGTTAGTGGGTTTGCTCCATTATTCATGCTATTATACTGATATTTGTTTTGGCATTTTGGCATTAACTAGTATTTTAGCTTGAAAAAAATAGATTCCACAACATCACAGAAACTTAAAATTGAGTCAAAATGTCAATAAACAGAAATTCTGAATCTGATCTGTAAAAATAACTGTAGATAGATTTATCAAGAAACAGCAAAAACTAGGCTTGTAGATTAGGTTGTGATTATGCGATTTCCCAAAATATCCCCGTCTATCCGACAACTCAGTACCCATATCTTAGCGATTTTTATGGGAGTGCTATTAACTGCTACCTCCCTGCGGGTGTTACCTTCCGTAGCAGAACCAGGTCCTAATGCTGTCACGGAGTCCTTAACAAAAGTGGCTCAAAAGCCATCTTCCGCTGCGGCTGCGATTGGTGGTCATAGTTTTGTGACAACAGCAGTGAATCGTGTTGGGCAGGCAGTAGTAAGAATTGATACAGAAAGAACGATTACGCGCCGCAATGATCCTTTTATGGAAGATCCCTTTTTTCGGCGGTTTTTTGGTGATAGTTTTCCCCAACAATCACCGACTGAACAGTTACGGGGTTTAGGTTCTGGTTTTATTATTGACAAAAGCGGTGTCATTCTTACCAATGCTCACGTAGTTGACAAAGCTGATAAAGTCACAGTTCGTCTGAAAGATGGTCGCACTTTTGAAGGTAAAGTCCGTGGTATTGATGAAGTTACAGATTTGGCTGTAGTTAAGATTAATGCTGGTAATGATTTACCCGTAGCACCTTTAGGTTCTTCTCGTAATGTTCAGGTGGGAGATTGGGCGATCGCAGTTGGTAATCCGTTAGGATTTGATAATACCGTTACTTTGGGGATTGTCAGCACCTTAAAACGTTCTAGCGCTCAGGTTGGTATCAGCGATAAACGGTTAGACTTCATTCAAACCGACGCAGCGATTAACCCTGGTAACTCTGGTGGACCATTATTAAATGGTTTAGGAGAAGTAATTGGAATTAATACAGCAATTCGCGCTGATGCCATGGGTATCGGTTTTGCAATTCCTATTGACAAAGCTAAAGCGATCGCTACTCAATTACAACGCAATGGTAAAGTAGCTCACCCCTACTTAGGTGTACAAATGGTGACATTAACACCAGAATTAGCAAAACAAAATAACAGTGATCCTAACTCCATGTTTACGATTCCTGAAGTCAAAGGAGTTTTAGTCTTGCGGGTTGTTCCTAATTCTCCCGCTGCAATTTCAGGTATCCGTCGTGGAGATGTGATTGTGCAGATTGACAATAAAGCTATCACCAGTGCGGAACAATTACAATCTATAGTAGAAGACAGTACTCTGGGTCAAGCGTTGCAGGTAAAAGTCCAAAGAGGTGATCAAACACAAATACTTTCAGTTCGTACCGCTGAATTGAAAGACCTTTCTTAGTTAGTTTTATGGGGTATGCTTCAGCGTACCCCAGGATGTATTGAACTAGAAACTGCTACTAATCAGAGATTATTTCTACATACAGACTTCGTTTCGATGACAATAAAACGGGTTATATTGAATATAATATACATCAAAGAGAGAACAAAAGCAAATTATTATGAAAATTCAAAATATTAAGCTCAAATATTTTAAGAAATTTCGAGATCAGGAGTTAGATTTTACTGATCCTGAAACTGGTTTAGCAGAAGATTTAATTGTTATTATTGGTGTAAATGGTGCGGGAAAAACGAGCATTTTACAAGCTATTGCATCCACATTAGGTACAGCTACAGGAAGATTAAAAAAACCTGCTGATTTAGATTGGCCAGGATTTAATTATGAATTATTAGGTAGTAGTTGGCGTGGTTCTCCCACCAATGTCACTATTAATGTACAATTTTCTAAATCCGAACTGCAAGCTATTAGCGAATTTCACCAAAAATTAAGAGAAATGGGACGCGATTTACCAGTTTCTCCTGCTCAAGAATATCTTGTTAACTTAAAATGGCAAGGTGAAAGTGTAACAGCAGATAGAGCAGCAGAATTATTTCAATTTAAAGGACGAGAATATGCTAAACAACTATCTCGTTCTCAAGGATTTTCAGTTTTTGAAAGAGTGGGTACAGTCTTTTGGTACACAGAACAAAGAACTGCAACTAGTCTGACTCCTGAAGATCCAGAAAAACAATTAGAAATTACAGAGGATATTTTACGCGATCGCCTAGCAAAGTGGCAAATTTTTCATGAGAAATATGGAAAAAATGGTAAAAGTTTTCGTCCAGGAGCAAAAGACTTATACGCAAAAATATCCGAAATTTATAAAACTGTTTTTCCAGGACGTGAATTTGCAGGTTTAGAAATGCGAGATAATATTGATGATATTCTCAGCGAACCTTGGTTTTATATTTATAACAGTAAAAATAAAACTCACTATGAATTTTCGGAAATGTCTGGGGGAGAGCGTGCTACATTTCCTATACTTATGGATTTTATGAATTGGAACATTCACAATTCAGTAATTTTAATTGATGAAATCGAATTGCATTTACATCCACCCATGCAACAGGCTTTACTCAGAACTTTACCGAAATTAGGTAAAAATAATCAGTTTATTATTACCACTCATTCTGATTATGTAGCGCAATTAGTACCAGAATCATCTATCAGAATAATAGAGGAGTAATTGAACTGTGAGAGTAGTTGACAAAGTTATTTTTTGTGAGGGTAATCTTGACTTATGGCTACTTGATAAAGTGGTCGAAAATCAATCCAATAATATACCAATTGTTGCTGCTGGCGGTAAGTTTAGTTTTTCGACATTTATTCAAGGATATTTTTCTTCTATAGATGAAAATAAACAGGATAAAAATAATGAGAGAAAAAATCAAGATGAACGAAAAAAATCTGCTAAAAAATATATTACTTTCAGAGATCGTGATTTTGATACTGAACCTACATCAGAAATTAAGTTACTGCAAATAGATAAATTAGGAAATAGATCGTTTCTATCTCATCGTACCTGTATTGAAAATTATTTACTTGATCCTGAACTCATTCATCAATATTGGATAACCAAATATGAAGAACAATTAGAAAATCCTATTTCTAAATGGGGACATAAAGATTCACCAGGAGTTGATAAAATTACTCAATGGATAGAAGAAGCTGCGAAGAATTTACAAGATTATCAAGCTGTTAGATGGGCTTTAGGTAATTTATGTCAACTTAGTGCTAGTAGACAACAGTTAAAAACAAAATGGACTGAAAATACAATTCCAGATTCTCTAGATTTATCTACTTGTAAAAGTCGGGCTTGGTCATTAATTAATGAATTTAAAAATACAGTTGAGGAAGTGACAATAGATAAGTTTGAAGAAAGTCTATCTAAGTATTTACAGCTTTTTAATCAACAGGAATTTTGGCAGCAAAAACATTATTTAATTTGGTTTAATGGTAAAGAGATTTACAAAGCAATGCACAAAATAAGTCAAGATAAAACACGCCCATATAAATCATATATTTCTATGGATAAATTTTCTAAATGGGCAGTTAATAATATTGACATTACTCAACATCCTGATTTAATAGAATTGAGAAATAAAATAGAACAGCTTTAAAACAAATATTTTGAAAAGTTGAAAATCAGATTGATTGCTAATTTATTCTGGAATTCAGCCAGTTAATCTTTTGGGAAAATAACAGTTAAATCACCCCGTCTGTGGATGTTTCCCACCAGCATAAGGTCCTTCAAAACCTAACTCACGCAAACGCTTAACTAAATAATTCCAAGAAACAGGTGTTAATCTATGTATTTTATACAGATTGTGTAATTTGATTTAAATTAATATCCTCAATTACAGGAATATCTAACCCCAAACGTAAACGCAAAGCCAACCAATCACTTAACGCCTCTCTTAACTTACGCCGACAACCTTCTAAAGTTTTATAATTTGCCCATACTCCCTGTAAATCGGGAATTTCACCCCAATAAGTACCATCATCTTCAACAATTTCATAAACTGCTAACTCCATTGCTTTATCAATGTAACTTGCCAGCATTTTTACTACTTCCTTATCACTTGAGTCATCATAGACTTATTTCATTTATTGAAATAACATTCATATTATCACATATTAAATATCTAATAAATAAAATTCCTATCCATAACCCAAACCTTAGCGCCTTTGCGCCTACCCTTCGGGATCTCTAAGAGAGATTGCGCGAAACAAAAACCTTTCTTCCTCTCTGCGTGAAAAAAAACAACCTCATAACTACTTGAAAAAAACCACATAAACAGCTACCCTGCATTAACATCAAAAACGTAATTTTCACAACCATGACCAACCACCCCCAAATACCTCCCTGCACCTGGAAACGTCCCATTGGCCTAGGCTGGAATCAGCCCTACACCGTCCGTTATCCTAGTAATATAGATGATGGTCCCTGGCACGGAATGCCCCTTGGTGGCTTTGGTGCGGGGTGTATAGGCCGTTCCTCACGGGGAGACTTTAACCTGTGGCACATTGACGGAGGAGAACATACTTTCAAAACTGTTCCTGCTTGTCAATTTAGTATCTTTGAATCTGGCCAAGCCTACGCATTATCTACCCAACCTCCAGAAGATGATACACTACAATCTTGGCAATGGTATCCACCTTCCTCTGTGGACCTTGAGGGGTTGGGGGTGAGGTCAGGAACTTATCATGCACTTTATCCTCGCAGTTGGTTTGTTTATGAAAATGTTTTCAAAACTCAATTAACCTGTGAGCAATTTTCGCCAATTTGGGCAGATAATTATCAAGAAACTAGTTATCCTGTGGCGGTTTTTTTGTGGAAAGCGCACAACCCCACAAATGCACCAATTACTATTAGCATCATGCTAACTTGGGAAAATATGGTCGGTTGGTTTACTAATACTTTAAAATCTCCCGAAGTGCAAGTTAGAGATGATGGTAGTCCTGTTTATGAATATCAGCCAGCCTGGGGAAAAAGTCAAGGAAATTATAATTGTTTAGCAGAAGATGATCAATATTTTGGTTGTGTTTTCGGTGCAGTTTCTGATCATCAAACTGTTCAAGAAGGAGAGGGAACTTGGTGTATTGCAACTGCAAAAAATCCTCAAGTTGAAATATTTTATCATTCCCATTTTAATTGTTTAGGTAATGGTGCTGATATTTGGCAAAGTTTCTCGGAAAATGGTTCTTTACCTAATTATATAGATGAAACTCCCGCAGATGAAAATTCTAGATTAGGCGCTGCAATTGCGGTGCGTTTGACTTTACAACCAGGAGAAACTTTAGAAGTTCCCTTTGTCCTCAGTTGGGATTTTCCGGTAACAGAATTTGCCGCAGGAGTGAACTATTACCGCAGATATACGGACTTTTTTGGGTGTAATGGTGAGAATGCTTGGCAAATTGCTACTACTGCTCTCAAATCATATCATAATTGGCGATCGCACATTCAAAATTGGCAAAATCCTATTTTAGAAAGACCAGATTTACCCAACTGGTTTAAAATGGCTTTATTCAACGAACTCTATGATTTAACTAGTGGAGGAACTCTTTGGAATGCAGCCTCGGACATTGACCCCGTTGGTCAGTTTGCTGTGTTAGAATGTTTGGATTACCGTTGGTATGAAAGTCTAGATGTGCGGTTATATGGTTCTTTTGGGTTATTAATGTTATTTCCTGAACTGGAAAAATCAGTAATTCGCGCCTTTGCTAGAGCAATTCCCCAAAGTGATGATACAACTAGAATTATCGGTTATTATCTGACAATTAAATCTCAAAGTCCCCTGGCAGTTCGTAAAGTCGCAGGTGCGACACCTCACGATTTAGGCGCTCCCAATGAACACGTTTGGGAAAAAACCAATTACACTAGTTATCAAGATTGCAATCTTTGGAAAGATTTAGGTTGTGACTTTGTTTTACAGGTATATCGAGATTTTTTGTTGACAGGTGCTAATGATCTTGACTTTTTAGCAGATTGTTGGGATGCTATTGTGCAAACTCTCGATTATGTGAAAAAATTTGATCTAGATGGGGACAGTATACCGGAAAATTCTGGCGCACCTGACCAAACTTTTGATGATTGGCGCTTAAATGGTGTTAGTGCCTATTGTGGTGGTTTGTGGTTAGCTGCTTTGGAAGCTGCTATTGATATCTCTAAGATTTTAACGAACCACAGAGGCACAGAGGTCACGGAGGTGGAGGTGCAAGGGTCAATTTATCAAGGTTGGTTAAATCAATCAAAGTCAGTATACCAAGAAAAGCTTTGGAATGGCAAGTATTACCGTTTAGATAGTGAAAGTGGTTCTGATGTGGTTATGGCTGATCAATTGTGTGGGCAATTCTACGCTCGTTTATTGAGTTTACCAGATATTGTCCCCAGCGATCGCGCTTTGTCTGCTTTGAAAACTGTCTATGATTCCTGTTTTCTCAAGTTCCAAAATGGTAAGTTTGGCGCTGCTAATGGTGTTCTTCCCAATGGTTTACCAGAAAATCCTCATTCTACCCACCCTCTGGAGGTTTGGACTGGAATTAATTTTGGTCTAGCAGCCTTCTTAGTGCAAATGGACATGAAAAATGAAGCAATGCGGTTAACTGAGGCTGTGGTGAGGCAAATTTACGACAATGGTTTGCAATTTCGCACCCCGGAAGCTATCACCGCTAATGCTACTTTCCGCGCTAGTACCTATCTCCGCGCTATGGCTATTTGGGGAATTTATTTGCTGATGTGTTAATTTTAGTGTTTTTAGGACTTACGCACAATTCACGGAATTAGAAACCACGCAGACCCAAAGGAAACTAATAAAAGAGAGTTTTTCGGAGATTTTGCGTAAGTCCTGATACTCTAATTCGTTGAAGCTCTTTTATTTTCCTGTTATTTCCGGAATTTAGTGAAAAAATCAGTAATGGTAAGAGTTAAGGAATTTTAATCTGAAAACCTATGCTGGAAAATCTGTCTCTTTTCCCTAATTAAATCGGGGTTTGCTCAAAAGATATCAAACCTTTATCTTCTCTCCTACTCTAGTGTGTCCTCTGTCCTCCTGGGTTCTTTTCAAGTATAATTTTCTTGATTTTCACTCCCAAAGCCACTGAGAAATCAGAAATCAGTAATTGTGTTTTACAGAGTTTGTGCCTATAATGGCTCATTCGAGCGATGATCTGTCAAAGTACATTTTTTACCCAGGTTCGCAAAAAATAATCACCAATTCCCTACTTTATTTCGGGTTATGGGAGATAAAAAGATTGAAGTTATCTACTTAAAAAAACTCTCTCCTCTAGTTGGAAATAAATTCAGAATTTATCAGTAGACTTCAATTATCTAAAAATATACCTAGTTGCACGTTAGATAAATAAGGCCAGGACAGCAGCAGCTTTATCAATCTATTTGGTCAGGTTGGCCAGGTTCAAATGCAGCTGGTGTCTATGACTCCCATTTTCAGTTATAAGTTCCCGGTTAGTTTCAAGATCATGAAAATTTTGATCTTGATTTAGCTTTTACTGAGTGCAGCGTATATCACCCTGCAATTCTTGTCCCGTGACTGAAAAATTTATAGAAACTTCAACAGCCTTGGGAGTTACACCTTAACCTCTTCATTGTTATTTGTCAAGCAATTTACTTTTGTATTCCCAAAGTCAAACAGCAGCAGTTTATATACTGAGAATTTCAGAAGTCTTCATATTTCTATAATTACTTAAATATACTTATTTAACCTGGCCTATATACCGAAGTATCCGTTTTTCATAGCTAACACCACACTCTGCTATCAGAATCATCAGCAATAATTGATATTAAATAATAATAGTTATTCCTACTCAATCAGTTTAATAACTATCACTGCAATCTCACTTATTCCTATAACTTATATATAGATAATTACTCAGTCTGTTATTTAATTAAATGGCAATATTATCTCATAAATAAATGAGATAATAACTAAATGTTTCTGCTGATACGGTTTTTCCTGTTCACAAATGAACGGATGGATTTTTGTATTTGAATAAAAATCTACCAGTAAATTAAAATAATATTCCCAATCTGGGCATTAACAATAAATTAAAATAACGATACTTTAATTATTTTTTTAGCAGTTATTTACACCTGTTTTTAGGATATTTATTGAGGACATAGAACCTTGTAATCCTTATGCAGTAAAGACTTTCTTAAAAAAATCCATAAATAATCTACTTTGTAAACATCAAAAACTGTTGAATACAAATAGGATCTTTTGTTGATAGATATATAGTATTTGCCATTGTCTAGATGCTAATAACATAGATAGAAGACATTGCTAGTATTTTTGCTTTACATAACGATGATAGCATCCGCCATTGAGATTAAAGTGGGGGGTAACACCCCTCATTTTTTGCCCAGAGGGGTCAAAACTTAAACCTGCACAAGAGATGGGTAAATCTCTAGATAAGTTGAGTAAATTTAACTTAAATTTTGCTAGTTTGGCAGATGACATTAGCGAGAAAAAATAGTATAAATAAAAATGTGGCTTTTGAAATTGAGAAATCAACGGTTTTCCTGATTCCATCCAGCAATTGTGAGCTTTTACAGAGAAGCAACAAAACTAATGGTAAGAAGTTATACAGCAGCAACTAGGGAAAAGCAGAAGATTAACCCTTGGAAGTTTCAACAGCAGACAACTGTATCTACGAAAAGCTACGTCAAATTCGAGTTCTCTCAGTAGAAACCAGACAAAAGGAAAATATTTACCTTTGATTCATTAGTAAGTACCAACCTAAATCCTAAAAGTGATTAATATACATTACTTAGACAAGGAATAGGGTTTACCAACTAAATGAAAACTGTAAAACTGCCCAGAAAACTAGGATATATACGGCAAAAACGGTACAGAAGCTTGATTAATTAAAAAAAAGTCAGGTTTTCAATCACAGGTCAGGTTATGAAAAAAATCATCAGGTCAAATGCGCTTTTTAGCTTAGTTGAGCGGGTAAATTTAGAGATGCAGTTCTCTCAATTCCATACCCATCATTTATTCATGTTATCAAGTACCGTACTTTTAAAACGGGTTTTTGCTTTCTTCAACATCTGCCAGCAATTGATTACCTATAGATTCCGGTCATTCCCGCACCAGCAACTTAGCTGAGGCTATTTATCAAGTGCAATGCAGAAACTGGACTAATTTACTCAATTTAAAGACAACTAAGATTATGAATCAAGATATTGCTGGCAGTGGTAACAACTTAGGACCGAAAATCCATCCTGAACAATTAGACCAAGTAGTCGAAGCGATTTTAGCAGGTAAGTATTCTTGGGCTTGTGTTTTAATGTTGCGGTTTGTTGGTTATAATCCGATGCACTATATTCCTTATCGCACTTATAACCGCATATTGAAAGAAAATGCCCGCACAAATAGGTCCACTTCACAAAATAATGAAAGTCTGAAAATTGCTAAACCAACCACAGACAAGTCTGAAAGCAATCTGACCTCTAGCTGTTTAAGCAAGATTAAAGATATAGCTTATCTGGAAGTGGGAGGTAAGCAAAAAGCAGAAGCACGTGCTAACAGTAGGGAAAAAAAGTCAGCATAGTTGCTGAATATACTGTAATTGCTTGTTACCCAGTACAATTGGATCTGAAATGCGAGTAACTGCAATTACTGAATCCCTATCTGCCGGCATGGTAAATATACATTTGTAACATCTTATAAATTAGAAATAGCAGCCTAAACAAAGGTGCATGGCAGACTGCATTTTTCCCAAAAAGCCGATTGCTTGTAGCACTTGTGTCTCTTAATAATTAAATAAATCAGGATTTACGCAATTGGCATATTAGTAAGGTGTGTCATATTTTTTAAACGCTGCCAATAAGCAGATATTTAAGATTTGACGCATCTTATCTAATATTCAGCGTGGTGCATTCATTTAAGGTAAAATATTAGCGGGCAAGATGCCCGCACCACAAGAATTTGATCATGGGAATTTACTAAACATATTTTTACCAGATTGAAGTTTCTATAAATTTTATGTAAAGATATCATGAAGTTTAGATAAAGATTTGATTTTTTACATAAATTTTCAAAGAAGATATAGCAAAATTTAAAAATAACAGTCCAAGCTTTGTCACTTTTTTATCTAAACTGAAGGGCTAACGCTAAGTTATCAGACAGACAATTTCATATTTAGAAAGTTTGCTGATGAGAATTTTTTGATTTTAGGCTACTGTAAGAGATAGATTACATTCTTCCTGAACTTATCTACTTTGAGGCTGCAATATTTGGAATAGGTGTGTCGTAATTATTGAGGAATTAAAACTGCATGAACTTAAATAGTCTAGTCTTGATTGATAAATATAAATACCAGTGTTTATGAATGTCCTGAAATCTAAATTAGGAATAATATCATCCTTGAAGTGGATTTTTCGATGATTAACTAATGGGGATAAATTAAGTATTAAGGATAGAAATGAATAGAGTTTATCTGTAGGTATTTTAGCAGACAATGCTGTTTTTTGGGGGGAAAACAGCAAACATCCTACAGATTAAATACTAAATATCTGTGAAATTTTTTGCATCTGTATTTGAGCAATAGATGTAACAGATAGATTTGCCAAAATTTGAAAGTAGAAGGCAACTGGTAAGAATTATGTCATCTTATTCTCATCAAGATCAGGTTGTTAATATTTACGATACTTATGAAAGTAAGTTTTTAACACCTTTTCAGCGGAAGGCCTTGCTAAAAAACTTACAAAATAATTCACAACCAGAATATCGGCGACGCATTGAGATAATGTTGTTAGCAGATATGGGAAAATCACAAACTCATATTTGTGAAATCATAGGTTGTTCTCAAGAAATGGCCAGGTATTGGATAGGTATTGCTGAGGCAGGTATGGCGCATAAATGGAATCAGCGGCCATTGGGTAGACCCAAGATTGTTAATCATCAATATATTGAAAGATTGAAAGAATTAGTTAATTCTAGTCCTCGTGAATATGGCTATGCTTTTAGTGATTGGACGGCTCAATGGTTGAGCAAACATTTAGCTAAAGAGTTGGGAATTAAAATTAGTGATCGTCATATTAACCGTTTACTTAAACAAATGGGACTTTCCACAAAACGTAAAAATTCTCCATTGACAACTGCTGAAAATCAGGATATGACAATTACAATTAGTGATTTGCATTCTTTACCTGAACCTAGTTTTCATTGGTCATTTAATCTCATGCAGGCCAATCAATAATAGTGGGAGGTTAGGAAATGCTATCAACGTTTTCTCAGGAACAGTTAGCTACAAACATTAAGCAAGTCTTGGGTGATTCACTATCAAATCAAGCAGTTGCAGATTGTATCAAGGCTTTAGAAATTATTGAACCACCAGTAGCAAAGCAATTTTGGCAAGGGACGACAGCAAAGCCGGGAATTTATATTGTGCTAACGGGTAAGGTGAGATTACTTGATAACTCTAATAACTTAATTACTACTCTCGCGCCAGGGTCATCATTTGGGGAGTTAACTTTATTTCCAGAACAAGAATTTAGTAGTTACGTTGCTAGAGCTTCTGTGAATTTAAAAATTGCCTATCTTCCCCAACAGATGGTGAAAAAGGTAATGGAAGAATTTCCTGATACTTATGATCTTTTGCTGAAAAAAGCACAATTAATTAGCACTGTCAAACCTCCAGAAATTGCCCCTACAGAAACACCAAGACCAGCAAAAAATGCCAATTTTACCCAACTGACAATTCCCGCACTTGCACAACCAAAAAAGCGCCCCAAATACTTTCCTATTCCGAGTGTAACTGCTGGGAATTGGTGGCGTAAATTTACCAAACGCTATCCATTTTTTGAGCAACAAAGTGCTGCTGATTGTGGCGCTGCTTGTTTAGTAATGATTGGTCGTTATTGGGGGAAAAACTTCAGTATTAATCGTCTGCGGGATTTGGCTAATGTTAACCGTAGCGGTGCATCCATGCGAAGTTTAAGTGCAGCAGCGGAAAGTCTTGGTTTTGCCACCCGTCCCGTGAAAGCCAGCTTAGATAAATTGGCTCAACAACCTTTACCAGCGATCGCTCATTGGGAAGGTAAACATTACATTGTTGTCTATGAAATTACCAAAAAACAGGTAATTGTCGCCGATCCTGCCCTTGGTCAACGCTATCTGACTATTAATCAATTCCAAGCAGGTTGGACAGGCTACGCTTTATTACTAGAACCCACAACTTCACTCAAAAAAACACCAGAAGCTAATACGCCATTTTGGCAGTTATTGGATTTAGTTAAACCTCACTTTCAAGTCCTACTAGAAGTATTCATGGCTTCGTTATTAATTCAGGTATTTGGATTAGTAACACCCCTATTTACTCAACTTTTATTAGATAGAGTGATTGTTCAAGGTAGCACCTTAACCTTAAATACTGTAGGCTTCGGATTATTAATTTTTGGTTTGTTTCGTGTCGCCATTAATGGGTTAAGACAATATTTACTTGACCACACAGCCAACCGAATTAGCGTCGCTTTAATGGTGGGATTTATTAAGCATACATTTGGCTTACCTCTGTCCTTTTTTGAGTCTCGATATGTTGGTGATATTGTCTCCCGTGTCCAGGAAAATCAGAAAATTCAGCGTTTTCTCACTGGTGAAGCTTTATCTATTGGCTTAGATTTATTGACCGTCGTTGTTTATGTAGGATTAATGTTTTGGTACAGTCCACCAATGGCGGGGATGACATTAGCAATTGTGCCACCATTTGTGTTATTAACATTATTTGCTACGCCATTTTTACGTCGAATTAGTCGAGAGGTATTTGCCGCAGGAACCCTAGAAAATAGCTATTTAATTCAAAGCTTGACGGGGATTTCTTCCATTCGCTCAATGGCAATTGAACAAACGGTGCGTTGGCATTGGGAAGAATTGCTGAATAATTTAATTAAAAAGAACTTTAGTGGTCAAGTAGTTAGTAACCAACTGCAATTAGTTAGCTCTACCATTCAATCTTTAGCCAGTACAGGATTACTATGGTTTGGGGCTTGGTTAGTTATTCAAAACCAACTTACCATTGGTCAATTAGTTGCTTTTAATATGTTGTTAGGCAACATTATTCAGCCTTTCCAACGGTTAATTATCTTGTGGAATCAACTACAAGAAGTAATTGTTGCTACCGAACGAATTAATGATGTCTTAGAAGCAGAACCAGAAGAAGATTTAGAACATAAACCTCGGCAATATTTACCCAGATTAATCGGTAAAATTCGTTTTAATAACGTCACATTTCGCTATCACTCTGAAAGTGAAATTAACATTCTAGAAAATCTCAGTTTTGAAATTTTACCAGAGCAAACTGTAGCAGTTGTAGGGCGCAGCGGTTCAGGGAAAACCACCCTTTCTAAATTGATTTTAGGTTTATATCCACCGACAGATGGAAGAGTTTTAATTGACAATCAAGATGTGACTAGTATTTCCTTGCATTCTCTGCGATCGCAAATTGGAGTTGTTGATCAAGATACATTTTTATTTGGAGGAACAATTCGGGAAAATATCAGTATTGCCCATCCTGAAGCCTCTTTAGAAGAGATTATAGAAGCTGCCCAACTTGCAGGGGCAGATGAGTTTATTAAAAGAATGCCAATGGGTTATGAAACACAAATTGGTGAAGGTGGAGGAATGTTATCAGGAGGACAACGCCAACGGTTAGCAATTGCCCGCGCCTTATTAGGAAATCCTCGACTTTTAATATTAGATGAAGCTACGAGCCACCTTGATTCTGAATCTGAACGCATTATTCAAAACAACCTCAAAAAAATTCTCCAAGGACGTACAAGTTTAATTATTGCTCACCGTCTTTCTACAGTTCGTCATGCTGATCTAATTTTAGTTTTAGATCGTGGTGTTTTAGTGGAAAGTGGTACTCACGACGAATTAATTAGCAAAAAAGGACATTATTTTTATCTCAATCAACAACAATTAGCACAAACAAATTAATTGTTTTGATTGTTTAATTGCCAACCTATCCCTGACTTCGGCAAGAAGTTAGGGATATATAACTACAAAAATAGAGAACTGTAAAATTATTTATGCCCCAGTCAGTTTATACACAACCAACAACTACTATAAATCAGCAGAATCAAACCGAATCTACTGCTTTTCTCCCCGATCAAAATCAGAATCAGACATTAGTTAAAACCCAGGATTGGTTTTATGGTACAGAAGAATTATTAGATGCTTTACCAAAAGTCTGGACTCGTTCAATGTTGTATTTGCTGGTCAGTTTTGCAGCAATTATTTTACCTTGGATGATGTTAACTAAAGTTGATGAAACTGGAAATGCTATTGGACGAATAGAACCAAAAGGTGCAACACAAAAATTAGATAGTGCGGTGACTGGTACTATTGTTTCTGTTAATGTGAAAGAAGGAGAAACAGTTAAAGCAGGGCAGGTTTTAGTGAAAATGGAATCTGAGGTGATGGAAACAGAAATACAACAAATAAAAGCTAAATTAGAAGGCTTAAAAAATCGTAAAGCTCAACTAGAAATATTGAAAAATCAAGTTTTAATGGCGATTAATATTCAACGTCAACAAAACCAATCTCAATCATTAGAAAAAATGGCTCAAGTTGATCAAGCCAGACAAACATTTGCAACTAGAAAAAGTGCTTATACTTTCCAAAATTTAGAGAAATTAGCACAAATTGATCAGATGAAACAGAATGTAAAATCTACTCAAAGTAACTATAGGTTAGTTACAAGCCGTTTGCGTCGAGATGTTTCAGAAGTTGCCCGTTATCGTCTCCTGTTAGAGGAAGGCATAATTCCTAACACTAAACTAGTAGAATTAGAAAAGATTGCCGAAGAAAGTCAACGTTTACAAGAAGAAGCAAAATTTAATATTCAAACAGCACGGTTACGTTTAAAAGAACAAGAAAGTAGTTATCAATTGCTTATGAATCAATTTAAATCAGATATTGAACAAGCAAAATTGCGATTACAACAAGAGGAAAGTAGTTATAAAAGTGCTATGCAAGGAGGAGAGTTAGCATTATTAAAAAGTCAAGAACAGTTTAAAGACCTACAAAATCAAATTACTTCCCTGCAATCAGAAATTATGCAAACAGAAGGACAGATCATCTCCCTAAACTTACAATTAAAACAGCGAATTATCCGCTCTCCTATTGATGGAACAATTTTTGAACTACCCATTAAAAAACCTGGTTCTGTAGTGCAACCAGGACAAATGATTGCTCAAATTGCACCCAAAAATGCGGACTTGATTTTAAAGGCACACATGGCCAGTCAACATAGTGGTTTTGTTAAGGTAGGAATGCCAGTAAAAATTAAATTTGATGCTTATCCTTTCCAAGAATATGGAATTTTATCAGGGCGAATTACTTGGATTTCACCTAACTCTAAAATTCAGGAAAATAGTGCCAATCGTCTAGAAACCTATGAAGTAGATATTGCTTTGGAAAATCCTTATATTCAAGTTGGTAATAAGCAGATTCCTCTTACCCCTGGACAAACCGCAAGCGCCGAAGCAATTATCCGTCAACGTCGAGTTATTGACTTTGTTTTAGATCCATTTAAGAAGTTACAAAAAAATGGTTTAGAACTTTAATGTAAACAAAAATTAAAGACATAATTCCCTGAATTATGTCTAATAAAAAAATAATTTAATATGCAACTTTTATATAATCCATGAGGGAATAATGTAAAAATATAAGAGTAGAGTGAAGATTAAGGGGATAATATAATGGAAAGAATAGTAATTAATAACTTTGATTCCACGGATTTAGAAAGCTTTATTTATGATTTAAAACAAATAGAATCAAGTATTGTATTAGGAGGATCAGTTTGGGGCGATTATCCAAATTGGGGAGAAACCCCTAATGTTTTTGTCATGACCATTTATGATGGTTTAAATACCATATCAACAACTTATGAAGGAGCAGGGAATTTTCATGATAATAAATTCCATACGATAGATTATGCGCGGACAGTTAATGCTTGGGTATATCATTAATTATTTCACCTAATTTTAAGGTGCGATCAACCAAAATGTTCACTTTCGATAATAAAATAATATCATGGCTACAATCATAATTTCTAATTTAAAAACTTCTGAAAAAAAGACATTTTTACATGACTTAAATTCAGAGGAAATTACACAAATATTAGGTAGTATTTTTCTGCCTTTATGGGATCGAGATCGTCCTGCTGTTCAGTTATCAACAGTTTATGATGGAATGAACAATCCTCAAACAACGTATGAAGGTCCATTTGGTTTCCATGATAACAAGATTTTTGCTATTGACTTTTCCAAAATATCTGCCTATTTAGTAATCTGAATATTTAACAAATTGCTTTGTTAAATTGGGGGATCTGGGCATGAATGATAATTGCTGTAGCTGAATACTTACGCAGTGATAATTGTACAACTGTTCACTTTGTGATTAGGAAATCATGTCATGGCTAAAATCATAATTTCTGACTTGAAAACTATTGATAAAAATACATTCTTGTATGACTTAAATTCCGAGAAAATACAACAAATATTAGATACTGATATTCTCCCTTTATCGGGTGGTTTTGATCTTAATTTTCTGGTAACTACCATTCAGGATTTTATCACTAACCAGGCATCAAGTGATAATGGGCTATTTGGTTCAGATCCCCGTAATAACAAGATTTTTAGTGTTGATTTTTCCAATCCATCTCTTTATTTAGTTACCAAATAACTTGATCACAATCATATCCCCCGATTCTCAGATAATTCGGGGGTATAAATCTGGTAATTTTTCTCATATAAAATTATCAAAAATATTAAAAGTATCATTAGATAGAGATAAGAAAATAACATATCAGGTAAATATAATAGATACACTGATAATTCATTTAAATAGGATCAAATAAATTCTTAATTGAGTTAGTAAATTGAGGAATTACGCCATGTCAGATATTTTAAAAATATCCAATGAAGATATTATTTATCATCTAAAAATATCTTGTCAAATCCCTAGTTTATTAGAGGCGATCGCCGCTAGAAAAGTTATTACTGAAACATCTGAAAAAGTAGGGATTACTGTCGAAATATCAGAGCTACAAGAGTCCGCAGATAGATTACGATTAGCTAATAAACTTATTAAAGCTGAAGAAACCTGGGAATGGTTACAAAAACATTATCTTTCCTTAGATAATTTTGAAGAAATAGCACATCTCAATATCTTATCTACAAAATTAGCTCATCATTTATTTGCTGATAAAGTTGAACCATTCTTTTATGCTCATCAACTTAATTACAGTGCTGCTGTTACCTATGAAGTGATATTAGATGATGAAGACTTAGCGTTAGAGATATTTTACGCTCTTCAAGAAGGAGAAATTAGTTTTCAAGAAATCGCTCGTCAATATATCCAAAATCCTGAAATAAGACGTGCTGGAGGATATCAAGGTATTCGCAAACGTAGTGATTTTAGGCCAGAAATTGCCTCTCTAGTATTTGCAGCTAATCCCCCACAAATTCTCAAACCAGTAATTACACCAAAAGGAGCGCATATCATCATAGTTGAAGAAATAATTGAACCCGAATTAAATGAACAAATGCGTGTACAAATCTTCGACGATTTATTTACTAATTGGTTAAAAGATCAAGTTAATAAATTAGAGATTGTCGCTACACTAGGACAAAGTGCTAATTTTTCCTCTTCTCCAGCAGAAATATTGAGTAAAGCCAGTTAAAATTGAGAAGAGTTAGATCCCTGAATGTTTTAACCAGGGATCTTATTATGAGATAATTTTCAGGAAAACTATCTATCTAATGGTGTATAGATATCCTGTGAATGTGTATTAAGATAAGGATATTGTAATTTAATTTTTTGTAATGCAAATTGTTCAAAAATAGCTGTCATTCGACTTTCTGAATCATTTTTATCTGCTTGCCAAGCAGCAATTAAACCATTAGCAATAATTTGACAACGATGAGTACCAAAACTTTCTTTTTCACCAAATTTATTTTCTGGTTCTTCAGCACAACTCAATCCTGGTGCTAGTGGTTTAGTAAACAACGGTACTTGTGGAGAAAAAATCTCTTGATTGGCTAAATATACCTTTTGCAATATAGGGTAAATAGTCTTATATTCATGTTTATTGAAATATAGTACGGCTGAATCATAACGTTTATATTCATCGGGGGTATATAGGGCTTTGAATGAGAAAGCAACTGGCAGATTATTGAGTTCTGTAGTTATATTTTCCATCACTGATAATGCACCTTCTGGTGATACATTAAAGTAAATTCTCAGAATATCTTGATTATGTTCAGTCCCTAAATTAGATGCTGCCATATAAAATCCATTTTGAACTAAATTTTTTGGCATTTTGATCGCTACTAAGTTACCAACAGTAGCAGACTTATCAACTTCTGATAAATATAAATTCCGCTCAATATGCAAGGTTAAACCATTTTTGTGGACTGCCAAAGATCCATCTTCTTCTTCATTAATTACTAACCAATCTTGACTCCAATAGCCTATACCTTTATTACTGGTATGTAGTCGTTCATAAAAAGCCAAATCTATGCCAAATAAGCTATTATTACTCAGGTTATTTATCTGCGAATCAGCGGTAGAAAAATCACTCCAAGAACCGTTATAATAAGCACTATAAAGAAAATTACGCAATTGCATACTCAAATGTTTATGTTGAATATCCAAGGGTAAATCTTTAAAGCGAGAGATTACCGATTCTGGTAATTCAAATAACTTGTATTCTGGATGTTTAATTGCATAAAATGATTCAATTTCCAGATGATCAACAATATTTTGCAGTGCTGTTTGTAACTCTTTTGGTAATTGGAAAAGTTGACTCTTTATAGAATCTAATACTTGCATACAGGCTTTCCTTCTCTAAACAAGAGATAAATTTTTAGAGGTTATTGTTGAAAATTCCATTCCCAAAATGGTGGGAATAGATGCTTGGGGACGACATAATAAACTCTTAGCAACTTGGAGCATACAGATACTAGAATTATCAAATATTTTTTCATGTTGAACTCTAGCTTGAATAGCTCTAATTAATGCTAAACCGCTAAATTGCATAACTAATTGGCAGAAGTGTGGACGAGTTTCTAAAATTGCTGGAAAGGTATTTAAGTAACTACTAACTAATGTTGATAAAGAAGGTTGAATCATTGATAACGGAATAGCAGCTAAACGCAAACATTCTTCAATGGATATGCTTTTATTAGGGACTATGCTATGCAACCAAATTTGTAAATAACTAGCAATTATTGTCCCTAAATCATTAGCAGGATCTCCCCAATTACCTCTTTCCCAATCAATCAACCTAATGATATTTTGATTTCCTACTAGTTTCTGCTCAATTTCTGTTTTCCAATTCAAAAATAAAAGAATATTATTAAGCTTGAGATCATTATGAGTCAGACAACAAGCAGTAAAAGCCTGACTCAATTCTTTAATTGCTTTTCCTAAATTATCATAACGTTGATAGAGAGAAAAAAACTTCAAACCATCAGCAGTAACTTGACCAAATACTTGCGGGGTAATTCTATCTAATCCTTTGGTAATATTTTGCTGCTGGAGAGAATTTTCTAGAAATTCTCGATAGTTTTTATTATTTATAGTTAAGCAATGCACCATTGCCAAAGTTGTACCAATTATCTGGGAAATCTCCACAGGAAATATCTGATCTTTAGCGTAAAATTCTGCTAGATCTTGATATTGATTTAGGTAATTAAAAATAATGATAGAGTTTTCTAAGTCAAAATGAATTACTTCCGAAAAAGATGATTGTAAATGCTTAATCTCTGGTAATTGTTGACAAAAATCATGAATTTTCCATTCATCTATAAATTCACCCAATGTTTTACCATTTCGATCATGACGTTCTTGTTTTACTAAGAGTTGACGACCATCTGCTAAACTGATTAATAAGTTAAAGTTTTTAGCAGGTTTTAGCTCTATTTTAGTGATTGAATTATCTTGTGGATGACAAATTTGGTGTTCAATTAAGTAATCAAACACATTGCTAGAACTGATAATAAATGGCATAATTGCTGATGATAATATGTGAAAGAAGTCAATGATATCCGAAATAAACTAGTTGTGTTATTTCAAAGATCACAAAAAGTTTCTCACTTTGTTTGTTAAGAATAAAATGCTATCTATAGCAAAAATTGCTAACATAAATTCTAGCCCCTTAACACCGTAATAAAATATTTGATTCATATCATTATCCCCACAGCCAAAAGAAGATGATAATTCCCTATTATTCAGATCCTTAATAAACTCTATTTCCTGGGAGATAGGTAGATTATAAATTCTAATAGTTGCCATTTACTACCTTGAGAAAAATTAAATTCTAATTTTTGTAAATTGTCAATTAATCTGCCCGCAGATCAAAATATCAAAACCAATCTGATTAACTATCCAGAATTATTAGTAATAGATTGTTTCTTTTACTTTTTCATTCTGGATAGGTATTAGCAATCCTGACAGAAATTATAAACATCTATATCGGTGTTCACAATTCCTTGAGGATTGCTAAATCAGCCTTGCGAACTACAAAGCTAAGGAATTATTAGTGGTGGCTGTAGCTAGCAGAGTCGCTATGACTAAAAGATTGAGCTATACTCTTAATACTAGCGATCGCATAGCCACCAACTAAGTATTCAAGGTATTTCACACCAAAATCGCCATATGCCCCCAAGCCGCTATGACTACTATCACTACCACCACCATGTACCGCTACAGAACTTGCATCATTGAGGTCATCAAGATAGCTTTCAGAATCTTGGAATAATTCAGAACCAGTTACATTTAATTGGGAAAGAGTAATACTTGCCATAACTTCCTTGTTTTTGTAAATGAGACTTGTGAGTCAGTTAAGTTTGTGTTTTCTTAACTGTTACTCCTATTTTTATTTAAGAAAAATAGAAAAATCAAGGCTTTGAACCTAGTAAAAAAGACACAAATAGATGAATTTTGTCTTTTATTAAAAGTTAACTTCCTAGTTTAAGCTACAGGCTATTTTAGGTTTATGAACTACACCTTTACACCCTCACCCTAGCAAAGTGGGCTATTTTTGTGCCTGATAAAGTTGAAATCTGCTGTAATTAAATAAGAAAATCGTGGATCTTCAGATTAAAACATCTGAAAATACACGAAAGCAAGGAAAATATTCAATTTACAACAGCATCTTTTAAAAAGTAAAGTTAACTCCCAGACTATCTGTTGTATCTTGGACGGTTGTTTTCCATTCGGCTATACTACTGTTTATTTCTTTGATCATGGTGGAAAAATCATTAGTATTGGTAGTAGTATTGTTACTGTTGGCCATGTTATATCTTGCCATTTGTCTTCTGGTCATGTAACCACCGTTGATATTTTTCATTTCCCAAGGTGTTAGTTCATCCAGAATCGGTTCTGGAATCCTTTTTCCTAATTCGGAAATTATGATTTTCACTATTGGTTTACCTCCTCAAATACTTTATTCCCTGGAATAAAACTATCAATTTATCCCCTACTTATATTTTGGAATAGTATCTGACAAAACAAATGATTTTTAGCTAATTTATTAGACAGAATTAAGGGTGTTTTGTCTATGAAAACAAAAAAAGCAAAGGAAGTTTATTTGAGTAACTTCCTTCGCTTTAGATAAATTAAAAACTATCAACTTCTATCGCCAGTTAGAAATTTCTAACTTTACTAATTAACCAACAAATGCTAACCGAGGTGCAACTTCAGCAGGACGTTGTACACCTTTGAGGTAAGCAAGAACAGTATCAGCATCAGATACTTCAAAGGGGTCACTACCGCAGTTGTCTTCAAAACCAGGTTCAACGAACATTTTTTCAATTTCGCCGTTATTAACAACCATTGCATAGCGCCAAGAACGCATTCCGAAACCGATGTTAGATTTATCAACTAACATTCCCATTTTCCGGGTAAATTCTCCACTGCCATCGGGTAACAAAAAGACATTTTTAGCACCTTGTTGTTTACCCCATTGGAACATAACAAATGCGTCATTAACTGACAAACAAATGATCTGATCAACACCTTGCGCTTTAAATTCTGCAAAGAGTTCTTCGTAACGAGGTAAATGGGTGGAAGAACAGGTGGGGGTGAACGCACCAGGAAGGGCAAATAATACTACTTTTTTACCACCAAAAATCTCTTTAGTGGTTACGTCTTGCCAACGGTAAGGATTGGATCCCGGTACAGATTCATCCCGAACACGAGTCTTGAATACTACATTTGGAACGTGAGTAATAGCAGTCATAAATACCTCTTTTTTAGATGGAAGATTTTAACTCGTGTCTTTAACTTACAAATCAGAATAATTCTGATTTAGGAATTTGTCAATAGTTATAAATACTTATTTTATAATGTATTTTTTAAAAAGCTTTAATTCTGAAAAAGGAAAAGTTATAATAGGGGTTTATATCTTTATATAATCCAGTAAATCCTATGCAGCAAAAAGCTAATGATATTATCAAAACCCTGAAAAGTAGAGGGTTGAGAGTCACACCCCAAAGATTTGGGGTTTATGCCAACCTATTAGCAAGGGAAGATCATCCTACAGTTGATCAAATTTTGAGAGACTTAAACCAGGAAGCGCCGACTTCCTCCCAAGCTACGGTGTACGCGGCGCTTCAAGCACTGCGTGAAGTGGGTTTAGTGCGAGAAGTGCTATTACAAGAGGGAATATCTCGTTATGATGCCAATGTAGCGCCCCATCATCATTTTCGCTGTACCTGCTGTGGTGCGATTGAAGACATTAACTGGAATGTTTTTCCCGGTATTGATGTCAGTCAACTGCGGGAGGGGTTAACAGTAGAAAGGTATGAAGTGACAGTTGAGGGAATCTGCGATATCTGCGGTAATCAAACTTAATCCTATCACTAAGTATAATTACATCAGATTGTGAGTAAATGAAGTCCAAAATAATCAAACCCCTGTGGTGCGGGCATCTCGCCCGCTACAGGTCTACCTTATGGGTCTGGAGGGAGAAACTAATCCTTAATTAACCCCTGCAAAATCGTCTGTAAATCCTGGGTCAAATCACTTACACCCTTTCGTAAAGCTTGTTTATTCCCTTGACAATTTTCCCATCTTTCATTAATATTAATCGCTTCACCGACAGAAATCATGGCTTGTTTCCAACCTAAACGCGGCCTGCCTGGTAAGGTAGAATCTTTAATGCGAGACAACATATCAAACATTAATAAAATTGTTTCTGCAAATCTTTCTGGGGTTGGTTTTTCTAGAATATAATTAGCAGTGACCGCGACGAAACTTTCAGCAAGTCTCATGTGTTGCATTTTCAAATCTGCTTCTTGGGCTACCCAATCAGCTAGACCACGTTGGAAAGGTGATAAACTTTGAATATCAGCGATATCATCCCGATAAATATAATTCCAACCAGCATCTTCTAAACGGCGACATCTATCAATAAAATTACCTTGAGGCTGGATATTAAAATACTGTTCTGCAATTTTTAAAGCTGTATCCATCAATCGGTGTAATCTAGTAATTAAAATTTCATTTTTGGGAATTTCGCAAGTTATAATTTCTGGAAATTCTTGATGATAAAAACGCCGATAAAATTCCTCCATTTCCGAAATTAGATATTCAGATAAATCCACCACCCGCTGATATAAAATTTCTTCCCTTTCCTGGCCAATTTCACTAGTTTTCCTAACAGGTAAACCGCTATCAAGTTCTAATTTAGATAATAGCCAATCTATTCTTTTCCAAGGTGGGTTTACATAGCTATATTGAATCCCAATCGGAATAATAAAAACCTGTTCTTCACGGTTAGCTTTTTTTAGGTCTTCTACACACCAAAAACCCAACTGGGCTACACCAGGTTCTAAGGGACTGACTATACTACTGTGTCCATTTGTACCACCTTCAGGAGCGATCGCTATGGGCATCTCTGCGGTTGCAAATAATTCTCTTGCCTGACTAATAGCCGTCTTATCTATGCGTTTACCCCTACGAACAGGTATACCACCAAGTCTAGAAAATAACCATCCTAACCAATTTCCTGCCCAGATTGTCATCCCCCGTTCATACATAAAATAGCTGTGAAGTGGATATTTGAGCTTAATACCTTTTTTTCGCGCCACTCTAGGGACAATCCGTGATAACAAATATGACATAGATAGAGGATCTTCTACCTCCGGGTGACGAAAAGCAATTAAAAATCGGACTTGACCAGCCTGAAATTCATGGTATAATTCAGCTAGGACTTCAGCATTTTTAGCTTGAATATTCACAATACCCGCAGGTAGCCAGGGTCTAGTTCTCACCCGCAAAATCAAGGGCAAAAACCAAGATATAATTTTTACAACCAATGGATTATGAAATTGGGGAATAAACTTGAGCGGTGGTTGGGTAGAATGAATAGATTTAGGCAAGTTGTTCTCCTGTGGTGTAGCGAAGAAAGCAATTAGAAATCGCGTCTACACAGGCTAAGTCCACCCAGGTGGACTTAGCCTGTGTAGTAGCGTTTCCCTGTAGCGAAGCCATATTACCATATTATATTCGTCCAACATTTCTCAAACACCCTCCCATCCAATTATGACACCAGACTGGCGGAAATTTGCCCCCGCAACCCAGCGCAACCGCGAACCCATTCTAGAAGTGCTTTTACAAATATTACCTCAAAATGGGACAATACTCGAAGTAGCCAGCGGCACAGGTGAACACGCTGTATTTTTTTCCCAACATTTAGCACCCCGGCAATGGCTACCATCTGACCCCAACCCAGAACTGCGTGCTAGTATTAGAGCATGGGCTGAATATCTCCCCTGTGATCATCTTAAGCCACCCCTAGATTTAGATGCCAATGCACCAATATGGCCTGTAGAAAAACAGCCATTGCCAGAACCGCCCATTTCTGCTATAGTAAACATTAACATGATTCATATTTCTCCTTGGTCTGCTTGTTTAGGACTAATGGCAGGGGCTGGGAGAATTTTGCCACCAGGTGGTATACTTTACTTATATGGTCCCTATAAACAAAATGGAGAACATACAGCACCCAGTAACACTGCTTTTGACGAGTCTTTACAAGCACAAGATCCAGCTTGGGGAGTCCGTAATTTAGAGGATGTGATTAAATCTGCTGAAGCACAAAATCTGATATTGCACCAAACTCACCCCATGCCAGCAAATAACCTTTCGCTAATATTTAAACATAATTAGGGCTTGCTGAATTAAAATATCAAACCGGAAAATATGGCTACGCCACGCAATCTATCAACCTTGAATCTTCGCGCCTTTGCGCCTTTGCGTGAGACATATTTACATAATTTCGCAAATAAATGGAGGTTAGCGGACTCGAACCGCTGACATCCTGCTTGCAAAGCAGGCGCTCTACCAACTGAGCTAAACCCCCAAGCTCTGTTTTTAATACAAAGAATGCAATAATTATATAACTACACCATCGTAAACTCTTATTATTATTTTGTCAATACCATGAACCAAGAAAATTTTGTAGTTGTTGCTGCATTGTATAAGTTTGTCAGTTTACCTGATTATAGCCAACTGCAAGCACCTTTATTAAATTGTTGTCAGTTACAGGATATCAAGGGAACTATATTACTCGCTCCCGAAGGAATTAATGGTACAATTGCTGGTTCTCGTCAGGGAATTGATACAGTTTTAGCTTTTCTCCGTCATGACTCGCGGTTTAGAGATTTAGAATATAAAGAATCTTATGCCGAAATTCCCCCTTTTGAGCGGCTGAAAGTTCGCTTAAAAAAAGAAATTGTGACTTTGGGAATACCAGCAGTGAACCCCAATGAAAAAGTGGGAACTTATGTCACACCTCAAGAATGGAATGATTTAATTTCTGACCCGGAAGTCACCGTTATTGATACTCGCAACGATTATGAGGTCACTATTGGGACTTTTAAACGTGCAGAAAATCCCCAAACTCAGACATTCCGAGATTTTCCCGAATATGTAGAAAAACATCTTGATGCCAGTAAACATAAAAAAGTGGCTTTATTTTGTACTGGAGGTATTCGCTGTGAAAAAGCATCATCTTACTTACTTTCTCACGGCTTTGAAGAAGTTTATCACCTCAAAGGCGGCATTCTCAAATATTTAGAAGAAGTCCCCCAGAAAGAAAGTTTATGGGAAGGAGAATGTTTTGTTTTTGACGAAAGAGTTGCTGTCAGTCATGGCTTAAAACCGGGAAGTCATGAATTATGCTTTTGTTGTGGAAACCCCATTTCCGACGAAGATAAATCATCATCTGAATATGAAGCGGGAATTTCTTGCCCCCACTGCTTCCACAGTCTAACACCGGACAAAAGAAAACGACAACAAGAAAAATGGAAACAATACCAACTTACAAATTCAACCCACACCTAACTTTTAGATTTTTGCGCGAAACAAAATCAATATCTAGCAAAAACCCTAAGATCCAAAAGTAATCATTACAATATATGAAGATATAAATCCTTGGAGAACAATTTGTGGTAGCTAATTTTGCCCGTACTCAACCCAAAACCAATCAAAAATTGGGTAACTTTACACAAAGACACATTGGACCAAACCCTGATGATATTCAGCAAATGCTTGATACATTAGGGATTTCCAATCTTGATGACTTAATTGATAAAACAGTACCAGAGGCAATTCGCTTTCGGCAAGAGTTGAAATTACCACCTGCACAAAGCGAATATGCAGCATTGGCCAAATTAAAGCAAATAGCCGATAAAAATCAGGTTTATCGCTCATTTATCGGCACAGGGTATTATGATTGTATCACCCCGGCGGTCATTCAACGCAACATTTTAGAAAATCCCGGTTGGTATACAGCATACACCCCTTATCAGCCAGAAATTGCCCAAGGACGTTTGGAAGCGTTGTTAAACTTCCAAACCATGATCATTGACTTGACCGGTTTAGAAATTGCTAACGCTTCTTTACTTGATGAAGCGACGGCGGCCGCAGAAGCAATGAGTATGAGTTATGGTGTGTGCAAAAACAAATCCCATAACTACTTTGTATCCCATGAATGTCATCCTCAAACCATTGATGTATTGCAAACACGCGCCAAACCTTTAGGCATAAACATCATTATCGCTGATCATCAAACCTTTGATTTTACCGAAACTATCTTTGGTGCAGTTCTGCAATATCCCGCAACTGATGGTACAATTTACGACTACCGCAACTTTATAGAAAAGTCCCATGCTCAGGGTGCATTGGTGACAATAGCCGCAGATCCTTTAAGTTTAACATTGCTCACACCCCCCGGTGAATTAGGGGCTGATATTGCCGTAGGTAGTACCCAACGCTTCGGTATTCCCTTGGGATTTGGGGGACCACACGCTGCTTATTTTGCCACCAAGGAAGAGTATAAACGCTTAGTCCCAGGGCGCATTGTGGGAGTATCAAAAGATATTCATGGTAAACCTGCCTACCGTTTAGCCTTACAAACCCGTGAGCAGCATATCCGCAGAGATAAAGCCACCAGTAATATCTGCACAGCCCAAGTTTTATTGGCAGTGATGGCGAGTATGTATGCAGTTTATCATGGACCTGATGGACTCAGAGAAATTGCCCAAAATATTCATCAATTAACCGCAACTTTAGCCGCAGGACTGAAAAAGTTAGGTTATAAAATCACTTCGGAAAACTTCTTTGATACCTTGCGGGTAGAATTAGGAAATACCAAATTAGAAGAAATTCTTGACGCTGCGAATGAGAGAAATATCAACTTGAGAATTTTTGATAATTCCACCGTGGGTATTTCCTTAGATGAAACTACCACAGAAACAGATTTAATTGATATTTGGCAAATTTTCGCACTCAAAGATCAATTACCTTTTACTGTGGAAGGATTACCAATTTCTCATGCTCAATTATCACGAGAAAGTAAATATCTCACCCACCCAGTTTTCAATCGTTACCATTCAGAAACCGAGTTATTACGTTATTTACATCAACTAGAAAACAAGGATTTATCATTAACAACTTCAATGATTCCCTTGGGTTCTTGTACCATGAAATTAAACGCAACTTCGGAAATGATTCCCGTAACTTGGGAACAATTCGGCAAAATTCACCCTTTCGCGCCAATTTCCCAAACCAGAGGTTATCAAATCCTCTTCCAACAACTAGAAACATGGTTATCAGAAATTACAGGTTTTGCGGGAATATCTTTACAACCAAATGCAGGTTCTCAAGGTGAATATGCGGGACTTTTAGTAATTCATGAATATCATCAAAGTCGCGGTGAAGGACACAGAAACGTTTGTTTAATTCCCCAATCTGCACACGGTACAAATCCCGCAAGTGCGGTAATGTGTGGAATGAAAGTAGTGGGAATTGCTTGTGATGATCATGGTAATATTGATGTTGAAGATTTAAAAGCCAAAGCTGAAAAACATAGTCATGAATTATCAGCTTTAATGGTGACATATCCATCAACTCATGGCGTATTTGAAGAAGCAATTCAAGAAATTTGTGCAGTAATTCATTCTCACGGTGGACAAGTTTACATGGACGGCGCTAATATGAACGCCCAAGTGGGTATTTGTCGTCCTGGTGATATTGGTGCAGATGTCTGTCATTTGAACTTACACAAAACCTTCTGCATTCCCCATGGTGGTGGTGGTCCCGGTATGGGTCCCATTGGTGTCGCTTCCCACCTTGTACCGTTTTTACCTGGACATTCTGTAATGAAAATGGGTGGTAATTTGGGTGCTGTTTCTGCTGCACCTTGGGGTAGTGCGAGTATTTTGGTAATTTCCTGGATGTATATTATCATGATGGGTGCTGATGGGTTAACGGAAGCAACCAAAATCGCCATTTTGAATGCTAATTACATGGCTAAGAAATTAGAGTCATATTATCCAGTTTTGTATCAGGGAAAAAATGGTTTAGTGGCACATGAATGTATTTTAGATTTGCGAAGTTTGAAGAAATCAGCGCAGATTGAAATTGATGATGTTGCGAAGCGGTTAATGGACTATGGTTTTCATGCACCTACTGTATCTTGGCCTGTGGCTGGTACAATTATGGTAGAACCAACAGAAAGCGAATCTAAGGAAGAATTGGATCGTTTTTGTGAGGCGTTAATTGCAATTAGAAAGGAGATTTCTGAGATTGAATCTGGTAAGATGGATTTACAAGATAATGTGTTGAAAAATGCGCCTCACACTGCGGAAAGTTTGATTGTTGGTGAGTGGAAACATGATTATTCTCGTGAACAAGCTGCTTATCCTGCAAGTTGGAGTAAGGAATATAAGTTCTGGCCAAGTGTGGGTAGGATAGATGCTGCTTTTGGGGATAGGAATTTTGTTTGTTCTTGTTTACCGATGGAGGCTTATAGTTAAATAGTCTCACGCAAAGACGCAAAGACGCAAAGGGTTTTTCTGTTGTGTTTTTGTGTCTTTGTTAAGTTGTGGTTGTCTGAATCAGGATATCCAGGATTTGAGGAGGTACAGGATTATTATTGTGGTAAAATTATCTAAACTAATGTTATATCCAGTGTTATGCCATACCTCAAAGCTCGACATCTATCTAAAAGTGGTAAAAAGTGGAATGAACTTGCCAATGAAAACAGCCATAAGCTAATATATGCAGGAGGAGAAATACGTTTTGCTTCGGAAATCGAGTTAGAAAATTATATTGAAGAAAATTTTACTCTCATATTTCCTGATTTAGATTTAGTCAAGCGTCAGTTTAGTATTAAAATGCAACGAACTGATTTATTATGTTGCACAAAATTAGATCAACAACCTGTAATAGTTGAATTAAAAAACGAAGAAGATAGAGGTTTAGTACCTCAATTAATTCGTTATCGTAAAATACTTTTAATAGAAAAACCTTTTGCAGAACAAATAAATTATTCTTTACCAGTTAAGTTAATAGCAGTTGCCCCAAAATTTCATGAAGATAACTATACTGATAAAGAAGCATCAAGATTTGAAGATGATATTTGTTTTATGCAGTTTAGTTTAAATCATCATAATAGTGCAGGTGAATTTCAGTTAAGAGGTAAATCTTACGATATTCCCTATCCTATTTTTGGTTTACCATCAAATTCAACAAATGATCAAATATCTTCTCGTATGTTACCTGCATTTACTTTTAACTTTCTCGGCAATTTACCATTAGAATATCATCAAGATTTTCAACATTTAAGATCACTTTTCATAGCTCAACCTAAAGTAAAAGAAATGGTTAGCTCTAGCTACAGAAAAATATTATAGTCATTTAACTTAAGAATGAGACATTAAGATACACAATAATCACGGATGATTT
>NZ_KE384624.1:17085-40761 GCF_000426905.1 Dolichospermum circinale AWQC131C | reverse complement strand
CAAGCTGGAGGAAGAATTGGTTTTTTCAACTGCCATTGTTTTAAGTCCTTGTTGTTGTTTTGATTTTCGGTTGAGCATTTCGCTCGACCCACATTTATATGAATATCACTGATTTCTGAAGATGTAAAGAACTTTTCTGTAAATAAATGTAAAGTTTATGAACCAAAAAGCCATTAAAAAGACATAAGTACCGAATCCGTACTACTGAAAAAATCTAGATAATATTTCTGATTTTATTTAGATTAAATTATTGATTCCTATGCAAAAAGTCAAGTATGATCATGTTTTATTTGTATAAATAAAGGTTAGTAATGATGAATTATTCTGGGTTTTACAAGGCTTTTGTAAATTAGGTTGGGATAAACAGCTTATGGGTAAAGCAACAAAGGCTTCCCTAATCAATCATCGAAAAATCACCTTTAAATACCGCGAGAGCATAATTCATATTTTATGTATTTTGTCAATAGGTTGAGCTTATTTTCAGTAAGCTTACGTAAGTGTCCTTAGGCTGACATGGAGGAAATTAAGTAATGTTACTAATGGCATCTACTTGTTTAGATAAATTACTCTAATTTATTAAGTTTATTTTTTTCAAAAATTATGTCCACAGAAGGAAATCCTGCTAATGTGCCACAGGAAGCTTTAACTGCTTTAGTGAACACTTTTGTACAGAAAGGTCATCCACGTCAATATGCTGAAGCGATGGCAACTTCAATCATTTTTCAGACTGATTTAGATTTACGAAATGCTCAGATTGCGAATCTCTTAGGCTGGTTAAAGCAGGATCACAATGATATATATCCCTTAGCATTGGATGTGGTTGGAAAAACTTCCGCAGAATTTGAACGTCGGGTTCGACAAGGTTAAGTCTCTAAACTTGATTTAGTGAATTTCCGAAAATTGGGTAAAAATTAGCTATTTCAGCTAATTTTTGCTCAAAATATATCTAACAAGATTCAGATCGCTGATTAACTTATTAAATGCACAACGGGAAAGTTGATAGGATGAGAATAAACAACTTGTGGCTACATTTCAAAAATATTAGGTGCTATGACTAATCTTAACATTGCTTCTCCTCTACGTGCGATTGCTCAACAAACTCGTCAAGCTGCAAGTAAGCTGGCCCTTCTTTCCTCTGAAGGGAAAAATCAAGCGATTGAAGCGATCGCTCAGGGGTTAGAATCAGCTAAGGATGATATTTTGCAAGCAAATTTGGCTGATTGTCAAGCAGCAATAGCGGCAGGAATCGCTAAACCTCTTTACAAAAGGTTGCAACTAGATGAACATAAATTAAGAGATGCGATCGCGGGTGTGCGAGATGTTGGTAAACTAGATGATCCAATTGGTCAAGTACAAATTAATCGAGAAATTGACAGTGGATTAATTCTTAAACGTATTACTTGTCCCTTGGGTGTTTTAGGGATTATTTTTGAAGCGCGTCCTGAAGCAGCTATTCAAATTGTTTCTTTAGCAATTAAATCAGGTAATGGTGTAATTCTCAAGGGTGGCAAGGAAGCGTTAAATTCCTGCGAAGCGATAGTTAAAGCCATTAAACAAGGATTATCTCAGACTGGTGTTAATGCTGACGCGGTGCAATTGTTAACAACCAGGGAAGAAATATTAGAACTGTTGCAATTAGATAAATATGTAGATTTAATTATTCCCAGGGGTTCTAATGCTTTTGTGAAATTTGTGCAGGATAATACTCGGATTCCAGTATTAGGTCATGCTGATGGAATTTGTCATATTTATGTAGATGAAAAAGCGGATATTGACAAAGCTATTAGTATTACCGTAGATTCTAAAATTCAATATCCTGCTGCTTGCAATGCCATTGAAACATTGCTAATTCATAGTAGTATTGCTGAGGAATTTCTTCCTCACATTGCCGCAGCTTTAGCAGCAGAAAATGTAGAATTAAGAGGAGATGAACGCAGTTTAAAAATTTTACCTAATATTGCCGCTGCCACAGAAGAAGACTGGAGAACAGAATACAGTGATTTAATTTTAGCCATTAAAATTGTGGATTCTTTAACAGAAGCAATATCCCATATTAATAATTATGGTTCTCGACATACAGAAGCAATCATTACAGAAGATATCACAGCAGCAGAAACTTTTCAAGGGTTAGTAAATGCAGCGGGAGTTTATCATAATTGTTCTACCCGGTTTGCTGATGGTTTTCGCTATGGTTTTGGTGCAGAAGTGGGAATTAGTACCCAACAAATGCCACCTCGTGGACCTGTTGGTTTGGAGGGTTTGATCACATACAAATATCAAATGTCTGGTAATGGACATATTGTGAAAACTTACACTGGTGCAAATGCAAAATCATTTAGTCATCGGGATTTATAATCATATTATTAATCTCGTTCCCAGTCAGAGACTGGGAATGCTGAATTGCGGCTCTGCCGCTAGTAACAGGGGAGGCAGAGCCTCATAGCTGGTATTCCTAGCCAGGAGTCTAGGAACGAGGTAATCATAAGAATGTTAAACCAAGGCTTTTAATAAAGCTTGTAGTTTAAGTTGCACTTCTGCAAATTCCTTTTGAGGATCTGAACCAGCAACAATGCCGGCACCTGCATAAAGTCTAGCATAATTACCATCAATTAAAGCCGAACGAATTCCGACAATAAATTCACAATTTCCTTCTCCGTCTACCCAACCTAAAGGCGCTGCATATAAACCTCTTTCAAAATTTTCATAACGGCGAATTTCGGTACAAGCAATATCTCTAGCTGCACCAGCAACTGCTGGAGTAGGATGCAATTTAGAAATGATTTGTAAGGGATGAATATTATTTGGGACTATGGCTGTAATTGGTGTCCATAAATGCTGGATATTAGATAATTGTCGGAGTCTGGGAGTTAAAACTTGTGGGAATAAACCTAGTTGAGATAAATGTTGAGTAATAAAATCCAGAACAAGTTTATGTTCGTGTTTTTCTTTAGTATTATTAACTAAGTTGTTAGCATTTGCAGTATCCTCTAGAGGTGTTTTACCTCTGGGTGCTGAACCTGCTAAAGCATCAGTAATTAACTGTTGTTTGTGAATACTAATTAACCGTTCTGGACTAGCACCAATAAAGTTTTGTCCTTGACCATTACTGGTAGAAAATACATGACAATTAGGATGTAATTGACGCAGATTATTTAAAGATTGTAGTAAGTTAAAATCTTGATTGTTAGTCACATCTAAGGTATCAGCTAAAACAATTTTGCTTAAATGTTGAGACTCAATTATTTCTAAAATTGATGAGACTGAATTTTTAAACTTATTCCCATTTTTAGTAATTTTTCTATAGCAATTAATGGGTAATTGATCAATAGTTATAGAGTAATTTATTAAGGATTTAATAATTTCTAAATGGCTTTGTAAATTATCTAATAATTTGGTAATATTTACCTGGGAGTTAATAGTTGTATTCATTATTAATGTACAACAATTATTTTTTAATACAATTTGCCAACAAGGCAAGAAAACCGTAGCAGAAGCAAATGGATAATCGCTTTGTTCATGGTGATCAAAAAAACTGAAAGTACAAAAAAAATGAGGTTGGGAAAAAGTCTGATTTTGCAGGGAAATAGAAATTATATTTTTCAGACAATTTTTGATAAATTCTTCTGATTTTATAAATCTATTCTTACCAAAGATTTCTATTTTATCTACAGTATCAATTGCGGCTATCGCTTCACCATTAATTCTATTTTCAAAATAAAAGTTTTTGGTGTTTTTTTGACTAAATTTATCGAAAACTAGCAAAGGATCAACTAAACCAATTTCCACGGGAATGCTAACAATTTTACTATTATTATGACGACGGCAATTGTCTTGAACCTCTAATAGTAATTGATTGAGGTATTTGTAGTCTACAAAGGTGTGGCTGCGACATGGTGAAATGGTCATGGATGTATAAGTTAATTTTTATTAAGTTCTCTTCCTAAAATGTCATAAGTCATGATGGTATTTCTATAGGTAACATAATTCAGTTACCATTAACCAGCATAGACTAAGGGTGATTTGGGGGTTCATCCTGTTTTGGTGGCAAAATAGCAGATTTTATTGTAGGATATGAACCTGTAATCATAAAATTAGCATTTTTTGGTAATTTACAAAAATAAAACAATTTTAGATTGATTACACCAACAAGAGTAGGATATAAACACATAAACAAGCCAAATCTCAAATCTAAAATGACTGGTGAAGTGCCGGATAAAATTATAAGATTTAATTGACAACTAAAATTTTGGTAATTTAACTAATCAAAACCGATGACTTCAACTCAAATTTCACCACCTCAAGGTAAACTATGGATGGCGGCAATTAAACCGCCAATGTACAGTGTTGCTATTATGCCGATTTGGGTAGGTTCGGCTGTAGCATTTAGGGAAACAAAGATTTTTAATTTCACAATATTTTCTCTGTTTATTGCTGCGTCAATTTTAATTTTAGCATGGGAAAATATTAGTAATGATGTATTTGATGCCGAAACAGGAATTGATCAAAATAAACATCATTCATTGGTGAATTTAACTGGTAATAAAACCTTAATGTTTTGGCTGGGAAACCTGTGTTTAGGTTTGGGTTTTTTAGCAATAATAGCGATCGCTCTTTGGCAAAAAGATCCGACAATTATCGTTATAATTCTATTATGCTGCGGTTTGGGCTATATGTACCAAGGTCCTCCTTTTCGTCTAGGATACCAAGGTTTAGGCGAAATTCTTTGCTTTTTTGCCTTTGGTCCTTTGGGTATGGGTGCTGCCTATTATAGCCAAACTCAAACCTGGTCTAGTAGGAATTTAGCAGCTTCCATAATTTTAGGCCTTGTTACCAGTTTAGTGCTATTTTGTTCCCATTTTCATCAAGTTGCAGATGACATAGCCGCAGGAAAAAAATCTCCAATTGTCCGCTTAGGAACTCAAGCAGGTGCAAAGGTTTTGGTGGTATTTACTACTATTATTTATCCTTTAATATTGCTGTTTGTCATCTTGAATATTTTCCCAATTTGCACATTATTAAGTTTCTTGAGTTTACCTTTTGCGGTAAAATTATGTCGTCACGTTTTAGAAAATCATCACCAACCAGATAAAGTTAGTAATTCTAAATTTATCGCTATTAATGTTCATTTTTTAAGTTGCTTATTTTTAGGTTTAGGATTTATATTTGGTTAAGGAATTTTCGGAAAATAAGTGATCTGAATCAGGAAAAAACCACAGAGACACAGAGGACACGGAGAAATGAGAGGTGCAGAGTTTTTTTATTTGTAAGTACCTAATGAGTTATCAATTTTCTTTTCGTTACTTTAGCCAAAAATTCACAAATCCTATTATTACTAATCATGGTGTTTGGGAAATCCGCGAAAGCGTAATTATTCGCTTAATTAATGAGGAAAATCATGTTACTTGGGGAGAAATTTCCCCCATTTCTTGGTTTGGTTCAGAAACTATAGAACAGGCTTTAGATTTTTGTCGTCAACTTCCCAAAACAATTACCAAAGAGATAATTTTTACCATTCCCGATAACTTACCAGCTTGTCAATTTGCTTTTGAATCTTCAACTCACCCAGGTGGGTTTTGTCTGTGTAGCCGCGATTTCCAATCGCTAAATGCTAATTTAAATTTTACCTACAGCGGCTTATTATCAGCGGGAAATTTAGCTTTAAATCAATGGAATAGCTTATGGGAACAAGGATATAAAACATTCAAATGGAAAATTGCTGTTGATGATATAACTAAGGAGTTAGAAATATTTGATTTACTAATTTCCAGCTTACCAAATTCAGCCAAATTACGTTTAGATGCTAATGGTGGACTTACATATCAACAGGCTGAATTATGGTTGAATAAGTGTGATAAATTCTTACCTAAAATCGAATTTATCGAACAACCTTTACCAGCAAATAAATTTAGAGAAATGTGGGAATTAAGTAATTTATATTCTACCCCTATAGCCTTAGATGAATCTATCACCAATCTTCAACAATTAGAATCATGCTTTCAACAAGGTTGGGAGGGAATTTTTGTGATTAAACCAGGAATATTTGGTTCACCATCTAGGTTAAGAGAGTTTTGCAAAAAACATCAAATTGACGTTGTATTTTCATCTGTATTTGAAACAGAAATTGGCAGAAAAGCCGCATTACAATTAGCAGCAGAATTATCTACAAATAACCGCGCGGTTGGTTTTGGTGTTAATCACTTTTTTAAAAAACAAGAATTAAACTGGCTAGAAAATCTATGGAAAACCTTTTAGATAATGTCGAAAATCATCATTGGCTAATTTGTGATCATAGCCATGAATTACCACGGATAGCAACAGAATTATATTTAAAAATAACCCAGTTGTCAACTCCAAAAATCATGATTGCGGAAAGATCACCAGTGAGATTTATAGCCAGTTTTATTGCTGCTTGTGCGGCTAAATGTCCAGTTTTTCTTTGTAACCCAGATTGGGGTGAAGATGAATGGGAACAAGTTTTTAATTTAGTCCAACCAGATCTAGTTTTAGGAAGAGAAAATAACTTTGCAAAATCAGTAATTACTAATTATGAATTACCAATTAATAATACTATTATGATTCCTACTGGTGGTTCATCAGGAAAGATTAAATTTGCTATTCATACATGGGAAACATTAACCGCGTCTGTGGAAGGATTTACAGAATATTTTGCCATAAATTCAGTTAATTCATTTTGTATATTACCATTATATCATGTGAGTGGATTAATGCAATTTATGCGTTCTTTGACAACGGGAGGTAAACTAGTAATTACCACATCTAAAAGATTAGAAACTTGTGAAATACCAAATATTAACCCAGCGGAATTTTTTATATCTTTAGTTCCCACCCAATTACAAAAGTTCGTGCAAAATCCAAAATTAACCCAATGGTTATCAAAATTTGCTACTGTTTTTTTAGGGGGTGCGCCACCTTGGGAAGAACTATTAGAAAAAGCGAGATTTCATCAAATTAGATTAGCACCTACTTATGGAATGACAGAAACCGCTTCTCAAATTGCAACTCTTAAACCTGATGAATTTTTAAAAGGTAAATTTAATAGTGGTAAAATTCTTCCTCATGCTAAAATCATCATTGATAATCAACCAGGAAATATAAATATTCAAAGTAAATCATTAGCATTAGGTTATTATCCACAAATGTGGGAAAATAGAAATAGTTTTGTAGTTGATGATATTGGTTTTTTAGACAGTCAAGACTATTTACATATCATGGGCAGAAATAGCGACAAAATCATTACAGGTGGGGAAAATATTTATCCCCTAGAAATTGAAACAGCGATTAGAAAAACTCAAATGGTAACTGATGTTTGCGTAATTGGAATAACTGATAAATATTGGGGACAAGCATTAACAGCCATTTATGTTCCCAAAGATGAAAATATTTCCCATAGAGAAATTCAAACTCAACTAAAAAATCAACTGAGTAAATTCAAAATTCCTAAACATTGGATTTCCCTAGCTAAATTACCCCGTAATAACCAAGGGAAAATTAACCGTCAAGAAGTGGAAAAAATAGCTGAGGATTTTCTAGCTCATATCCCGCACTTCATTTCCTGATATTCCTTGTGAAAAATCAAGGTATATCTTCATTAAGACCTAATCAAATCTGAGTCCTATATCGAACCTAATTCGACATGAAAATACTATTTTATTTTCAGTAAACATTGTTACTAAATAATTAAAAATATTGATGGCTTTATCCCTTGTCTGTTTCCTGACAACTCACCGGTAAATAAGGGATACGTAAAATATTGCTATTTTCAATTATTTCTTAATCAAACTTCAAATTTGTTAACAAATCTATCTACTAATAACTAAAATTTTGGGTTTGTAACAATTAATTTATATTTGTTGTCAAATTCTTCTCTTAGTTAGATACTAGGAATACAACAAAGCAATTATTTTTATGAACGCTATTTCTAATCTGGAATTTAAACGCTCAACTTGGCAAATAGCCATTCTCTTGACTTTGGGCTTTTGGCTGAGTGCTAGTCTGGTTTTAGATTGGGTAATTATGCCTAGTCTTTACTTTGCTGGCATGATGAACGAAGCTAGTTTTTCTGTAGCAGGTTATGTAGTTTTTTGGAATTTTAATCGCCTAGAATTATTAGCCGCTACTGTGGTTTTAACTTCTGTATTAGCTATCAGCAAAACTCAATCTAATTGGCGTTTGGGTAGTATTGCATTATCTGGAATACTGTTAACAGTAGCATTACTAGATACTTATTTCTTAACTCCCCAAATGTGCGCTCTAGGAGCTAATTTCAGCTTACTCGCTAGTGATCCAGTTCCAGCAATCATGAACTTATTACACAGCGGTTACTTCCTGCTAGAGGCCTTTAAGGTCATAGCAGGAGGTATACTTTTAAATTGGTGTTGGCGGGAAATTTAAGCCTCATCAGTGTTAGGTAAGAGTAGACGGATAGCGAGAAGCGCAAATCCAATGGCAGCGATCGCTTTTAAAATGCGTGTAGGTAAAAATTCAGACACCGCACCACCGGCTAATGCTCCCAAAAGACTAGTTAAGACTAAAGCACCAGCTGTACCAAAAAATATAGCCTTTCGAGATTGTCCTTGTCCAGAAAGAGCGATCGCTGCTAACTGACTCTTATCACCTAATTCTGATAAAAACACTGTCACAAAGCTCAGTCCTAAAAGATTCCAGTCCATATTTTCCTCGGTTGACAATATTTGACAATATTACAAAAATTAACCTTGAATGACATCCCAGACCAACATGAGGGAAATTAGTAGCAACATGACACCGGCTGATTTTTCAACCGTTTTAGGGCTGAGTTTTGTAGAAATCCAACCACCTAATAATACTCCTAATAAACTAGTAGTAATTAATGCTACGCCAGAACCGAGAAAAACTACCCAAGGGGCATGGGATTCCGCACTCATTAACAGGGTGGAAAGTTGAGTTTTATCACCAATTTCCGCGAGAAAAATCGTGATAAAGGTTGTCCCAAAGACCATAAATACAGATGTTTTGCCTTTGGGATCATCCTGAACTATAGTCTGATGTGACTGGTTTTCGGTTGCAGATAATTTAGGAATGCTGAATGGTGCAGTATCAATTTTCACGGTCGTTAGTTTGGTCTTTCAGTTGTTTTCATATTCCTTTCATTTTCTCATATTGTTATCATAAATTGCAACCTGATTAAATTAAAAACCCACAGCTTGATCAAAACGGATTTGTTCTAAACTGCGATCGCCATAAACCCCTTCAATCTGCTGATGACAGCAATCAATCGCAAAATCATTTACATCCTCTGCTTCAGTACCATACATTTCCGCAAAGGTTTCCGCTTCTACACGACAAAACCGAGGACGGTGAGGATAAATTTTACACTCCCTCGTACCATGATCATAATTTACACACCATCCCCCTTCCCCTACCATACTGAGATAAAGTTCTAAATCCGGTGGTGAAAGATACTCTTCTAAGTCTGGACGATCCGCTGGTGTTAAGTTACAGCAAGCCCCACACTGAGATATACATTGCCAAGTAGCCATATTTTTAACCTTCTGCTATTCCTGCTATTTTACTTTTTTATGACTTTTTCTATAATTTTGTGAACTAAATTAAATTTTAGATCCCCTAAAAAGATATGATAAATTACGGGTTTGGCTATGAAATTATTAAATCTTTTTAAACCATTAAATCATTGGGAGGAAAAAATGGACATTTTAGCTAACATCAATTGGGAAGTTGTCTTACAGTTAACTTGCGTGGGACTAATTGTGATTTCAGGTCCTATAGTCATCTTTGTCCTAGCATTTCGCAACGGCAACCTGTAAATTAGTTAATGGGTAATAGGTAACAGTTTATCTCATCACCATTACCCATTGATAATAACCGGGGTTAAATCCCCGCTTAAAAAAGTTTTAAATCTTTAATTCGCAACACAATTTGATAAAGCCCGCATTGCATTTTCAATAATTCCCTCATATATAGGTTGAGATAAGTTTACCTGTGCCGCATTTTCGCGGTTGAAACCCAACAGACCAAATTTATCATCTGGCCGCATCACTAAAACCTTACCTTCAGAATTTTTCACCCTTAATTCTTTACCCATGCCATTGTCATAAATTCCACAAGTATATTGACGCTGTTGATATTCAAAACTCACCGTTGATAAATTTGATGAATTAGTGAAAAGTTGGAGAATATGATTTGGGAGTTTTGCACCAATTAACTCAATTTCAATATTAACTTTACCATTAAAGTTATTTTCCCGCAACTTGTAAGCAATATCTAATCTTGATGGTAAAGGAAAATAATCACCCCAGCGCCATGCTATTCCTTTAATTTTCACCAAGCTATTGTCAATATTTTGAACTACAGTTAATTTAATATGACCCTTACCAACGATTTTTTGTTCAATGACTTGGACATTAGGAGTCCAAAATATAGGATCTGAATTATCAATACCACAGGGATGGAGAATATTCAATTGTTGAAAAAGATCCTCATTAATTTCGTGAAGATTAATTTGAGCATCAATTTTTAAAAGAGGTTTGAGGTGTTGAATTTCTAAATATCTATTTGCAAATTCCGACAACCGCAGTCGAAATTCTGGTAAATTTACCGCTGGTAAAGAAAATCCTCCCGCAGCTTTGTGTCCTCCAAATTTATTTAATAAATCCCGACAACTATCTAAAGCTGCAAATACGTGAAATTCAGGAATTCCCCGCGCTGAACCGCGAATTATGCTGTGATTTTCATAAGTACCAATAAACACAGGAACACCATAACGTTCTAGTAAACGAGAAGCCACAATACCAATGACACCATGATGCCAATTATCTTTGATCATAACTAATACGCGGTCTTTTTGTAAAGAGTTTATATATAAATCCTCAACCATAGAAATAGCTTCTTGTTCAATTTCTTCACACATTTGCTGACGTTGAGTATTAGTTTGTTCACACTGAATAGCTTTAGCTAGTGCGATACTAAAATCATCAGTTGTCAATAGATCAATGACAACTTGTGGATCACCAATTCTACCTATAGCATTAATTCGCGGTCCTAATCGAAAACCAATATCTTCCGGTTTTAAAGATTTTGAATTTTGGTTTTTTTCTCCTTCACTAGCTTGCACTCCTGCAATTTGAATTAATGCTTGTATCCCTGGTAAATTAGATTTTGGTAATAACTTTAAACCCCGTTTTACCCAGCGACGATTTACACCAGTTAAAGGGGCTAAATCAGCAATAGTTCCCAAAGTAAATAAAGCTAAAAGTGGTTGGACTAAGCCTTTAATTTGCCCTAACTGTTGTGCTAAACAAACTGCTAAAATATAAGCCACACCCACACCAGCTACACCCCGATAGAGAGAAGATTCAGCTATTAGTTTTGGGTTGAGAATTGCATTAGCTGGAGGTAATTTTTCGGGAATATCATGATGATCTGTGATAATAACTTTTAAACCTAATTCTCTGGCTTTGGTAATAGGTTCAACAGCAGAAATTCCATTATCTACAGTTAGAATTATTTTTACACCTTCATCATAAAATTCTTGAACAATACGGTTATTAATCCCATAACCATCGTGCATTCGACTAGGAATAGCATAATCAATATCAGCACCCAAAGCCCTAAGACTTCTTAATAGTAATGCAGTGCTGGTCATACCATCTGCATCATAGTCACCACAAATAGCTATTTTATCATGATTGGCGATCGCTATTTCTAATAATTCCACACTAGCAGCTAAATCGGGAAATTCTGCCAGAGGAGAAGGTAAAATCAGAGATTCGGGTTCTAAAAATATCTTTGCATCTTCTGGAGTTTCCATGCCCCGATTAATTAATAATTGGCCGATAATGGGGGAAATATTCGTTAAATTTGCCAGTTTTTCGGCTAATTCTGGATTTAATGCTGCAATTTGCCAGCGTTGATTAGGTAAGCGTTTGGTAGATTGATGATTAGTCATTGGTCATTTTGGTTGAGTAAACTAGACCTATATTTTTTTAGATTTTATCAAATTATGTCACTTTCATCACTGATTATTCATTTGATATTTTTACTTTCATCTATATTTGTGTTTTTAAATACTATATAAATCATTTTTTTAGATATAAAATATGTTTCTCAACAGTCTATAACAACAGATAAATATTTTATAATCATTGTGTAGCTACCGTTGCAAAAACAACTCTCACAAGTATTTTTTGACCATTTTAGGTGGAGATAATGACTTACAATTCAGAAGAAATGCAGCAAATTCTCGAAGTCGCTTTTAAACGTAAGCAACAAGGAGAATATACAAGAGAGCAAATAATAGAAATAGCCTCAGAATTAGGTGTTTCTTCAGAATCTTTGCAAGCAGCGGAACAAGAATGGTTAAAAAATAACGCAAAAGTGAAAAAAGAACAAATGTCTCATAGTCAACAACGAAAAGAATTTAAATCACACCTATTTGCTTTTATGGCAATTAATGGTTTTTTAGTGTTATTAAATTTAGTAGTTAGTCCCGGATATTTTTGGGCAATTTATCCCATGTTAGGATGGGGTTTAGGTCTATTACTCCATGGAATTAAAGTTTACACAAGTAATTCCTAAAACATAACCCCGACTTTTGCAAAAAGTTGGGGTTATTCAGACTGATGCCGTAATTTTTAAAATAGAGCTTTCAGAAAACATAATTTATGTTACAATCAGATAGCAGTCGAAAATTAATCAGTTTAATCAGTAAATAACTCAAGACCACAAATGCTATCAAGTTCCAGAAAATTTATCAAAACTTGTCAAAATTATTATAAGTATTATTTCTGGATAACAAATAATTATGAAAATATTCACTATTGGACACTCAAATCATACAATTGAAACATTTATTGAACTGTTACATCAACATCAAGTAACAGCCTTAGCTGACGTGCGTTCTAGTCCCTATAGTCGCCGATTTCCTCAGTTTAATCAATCAGCTTTAAAAACAGCCCTAAAAACCGCAAATATCGCTTATGTTCCCCTGGGAGATAACTTAGGCGCTCGTCCCCGTGATAGAAACTGTTATATAAATGGTATGGCTCGTTATGATTTAATTGCTGCCACAGAAGCCTTTAAAGTTGGCTTAAATCGTCTAATTCAAGGTTCAGAAAAATATCAAATTAGTTTAATGTGTGCAGAACAAGACCCCATTGTTTGTCATCGAGCTATTTTAATTTGTCCACATTTAAAAAATGCTGGTTTAGAAATTTATCATATCCATAAAAATGGAGATTTAGAATCAAATGAAGACTTAGAAAATAGGGTATTAAAACAGAATAACTTATATAAGTTATCCAAATTATCCGCTGATTTGCAAAGTCATGTTAAACAGCTTTCTCTATTTGATTTGCAACCCATACAAACCCTAGAAAAACCTCTTTCCCGTGCCGAATTAGTAGAAAAAGCATATCAATTACAAAGTGAAAAAGTAGCTTATACAGAAACAACAGATGATGATTAAACAAGTTAATTTATTTACTATTGGCTTCACACAAAAAAAAGCCGAGCAGTTTTTCGAGACCTTAACAAAAGCAGGTGTGAAGCGAGTTATTGATACTCGTTTAAATAATGTTTCCCAACTTGCGGGATTTGCGAAAAAGACTGATTTACAATATTTTCTCCAGAAAATTTGCGGAATTGAATATATCCATATTCTTGATTTAGCTCCCACAAAAGATATTTTGGATGCTTATAAAAAGAAAGAAATTACTTGGGATAGCTATGAGCAGAAATTTAATCAACTGATGACACAGCGACAAATTGAAAGGAAGTTATCTATAGATATCATAGATAAAAGTTGTTTATTGTGTAGTGAGTTAAAACCCCATAATTGTCATCGTCGCTTAGTAGCTGAATATTTGCAAATTAACCTAGAAAAAAATATCAAAATTCATCATCTTTAAGTATAATATTAGTTAAGGTGCTAATTAAAGTTTAACAATGCTGTGGTTTGATATTATTTGTCTTGCTAAATCTACTAAGCATGGCGGAATTTGTCTTGCAGGTATTAAAACCGATGGTACAGGGTGGTTACGGCCAGTTTCTAATAAAAAAGATGGAACTCTATATCCAGAACACTACACAGTGAGAGATGGTAGAGAAGTACAATTATTTGATGTGGTGAAAGTTCCTTTTCTTAGATATGAACCAAAATGTCATCAACCTGAAAATTATCTCATTCATTATAGTTATAAATGGCAGATTTTAGGACAGGCTACTTTAGAACAAGTCCGAGAATTAATTAAACCAGAAATTAAAAAAAATTCTTCTGAACCTAAGTTATTAGGTAATTTCGAGAAACGTATCCGTTACGAAGATTTAAAGATATCACCAATTAGACATTCATTAACAATGATTAATCCAGAAAATTTAAATTGGGAGATTAAATATAATTCTTCAAACAAGAAAACTTACAGATGTCTTTTTTATTTATGTGGTCATTTTTATGACTTACCAATCACAGATCCAGTGTGGATAGACAAACTTAGTTTTTTAGAAGAGGGAATATATTCCTGTGAAAAGGTAATCGAAAAACTCAACTTGAACAATTTTGAACCTGATCAATTTAGATTAACAATTAGTTTAAGTGAACCTTTTCAACCTCAATTTCAAAGTGAGGAAATATTTTGTTATAAATTGGTGGCATCTGTTATTAATGTTACCGATATTATTAAACGTTTAAGATGGTAAATATTCCTAAATGATTTAATAATTGGGGAATTTAAATCTATCAAAAGAATTAGCTTATTACTAAGCACACAGTCTTAAAAAGATGTTAAAAATATGTTTAAAATAAAGATCCTTGACTTCTTCAAAAAATCAAGGATCTTTTTTATTTGCAAATTCCCCTCATATTTAAGTTTAAGATCTACTACAGTGCCATTTTGGACTTGATAATTATTCAACTATATTCCCTATTTTGGAACTAGCTAATGTTGGTGTGGTGAAAATTTGTGAATACAAATTTGCAGGTTGTTGACGAGCGACAACTGGTAAAACTTGACGAGCATGAGCCGCAACCTCCACTGTTTTCACATCATAAGCTTGTGTGATCATCTTAGGATAAAAACCAATGCCGATGATAGGAATTAACAAACAAGCAGTAATAAACAACTCACGAGGCTTAATATCAAGAACTACAGCATCTAAATGCAATTCTTCATTCTTGTCACCATAGAACACTTGACGCAGCATAGAAAGTAAATAAATGGGTGTTAAAATCACACCAACTGCTGAGAGAAAGATGATGACAATTTTGAAGCCGGAACTGTAAACATCACTAGTAGCAAAACCCAAGAATACCATCAATTCACCGACGAAACCACTCATACCAGGTAACGCTAGAGAAGCCATTGCACCCATGGTAAAAAGGGCAAAAGTTATTGGCATTACTTTAGCCATACCGCCCATTTTATCCATCATTAAGGTGTGAGTACGTTCGTAAGTGACACCGGATAAAAAGAATAAACTAGCAGCAATTAAACCGTGAGAAACCATCTGTAATACAGCACCATTAATACCGATTTCTGTATAAGATGCAATCCCAATTAACACAAACCCCATATGGGCAATTGAAGAGTAAGCCAAACGGCGTTTGAGGTTGGTTTGTGCAAAAGCACAACAAGCACCATAAACAATATTAACTACACCTAAAACTACTAAAACGGGAGCAAAGTTGATATGAGCATCAGCCAACATCTCCACATTAAAACGAATTAGGGCATAACCACCCATCTTTAACAATACACCCGCTAAGATCATTGAACCAGGAGCAGACGCTTCACCATGAGCATCAGGCAACCATGTATGGAAGGGAAAAATAGGTAATTTGACACCGTACGCAATCAAGAAACCGGTATATAGTGCCAGTTCTAAAGCTTTGGGATATTCTTTCATTCCCAATTCTGTCATGTTGAAGGTCAAATTATCACCATAGAAAGCCATGGCAAAACCAGATACCAATATAAGTATGGATGCAGCAGCAGTATAGATAATAAATTTGGTAGCTGCGTAACGGCGGTTTGCTCCTCCCCAAATGGAAATTAACAAATAAACGGGTACTAACTCAATTTCCCACATCAAGAAGAACATTAACAAATCCTGGGCGAGGAATACACCCAATTGGGCGCTGTACATTACCAACATCAACGCATAAAATAAACGCGGCTTATTGGTTACTTTCCAAGCCGCGAATACTGCGAGTGTGTTAATTAAGCCTGTTAATAGTATCAGGGGCATTGATAAACCATCAACCCCCAAAGACCAATTAAAGCCAATTTGAGGTATCCAGGAATAGCTTTCTGTCAGTTGTAGGGCTGAACTTTGGAAGTCATAACCTTGCCAAAGAGCGCAGATAATTAATGAAAAATCTAATAGTGCCACCCCCAAACCGTACCAGCGCACTGTTTTACCTTCTTTATCGGGAATGATCGGAATTGCCAGGACCGCCACTAAGGGCAGGAAAATTATGGCTGATAACCAAGGGAATTCTATTGTATTCATAACTGTTGACAATATATTTTTGGTTTTGCTTTTGTTTACATTATATTAAGAAATTTTTACTTTTGTAAATGATTTCTTGTGAAGATCTCCAGTTTTGTGGATTTTATTAGTAATAAATACCTACTGAAGTCTGGTGCAAGTCCATTCTAAATGTAAATTTTTGTGATGTCAACAAAAAAACAGCGCTATTAGTCGCTGTCTTTAGTTATAATTCCCCGGCTAAGGATAAATTTAAATTTTCACAAGGTTGTTGAGGATGCTTAAACAATACGGTTGACAATCGTCCACACTTGACAATCTGATCTAACATAGGGGACAGAAATGGTCTTAAAGCCCGTGATGAAAGGTTTGTAGTAAACTTGCCAATACATAGGACTAAGTTCGTCAGCGCAGGTTTTGAGGAGTTTAATTTCCTTGGCCAGTTCCCCTGCTAGTTCATTAACTCGTTCTGCATGAATTTGAGCAATTTTTTTGGCTTCTTCTAGCTGTGCTTCTTGTTGGGATATGCGGATAGAAATAGGTAAATTCCTATTTAGATAGACTTTCCTTTGTTCTATTTGCTTTTCTAGGAAAGATATTGCATCATCTATGCCTTTAAGTTCAGCAGATAATTGGGCATTTTCCCTAGCTTGACGACGATAAGCTTCAACAATGGCTAAATGTGAATCATTTTCGCTCAATTCTACATGATTATTAGTCAGCATAGCCCGTTCTTGCCTAAGTGCCTGGATTTGAGATTTCAGTTCTGCTATTTCTGACTGAATTTTCTCCATATGTGTTATGACTGGTAATGGGTAATGAGTAATTGGTAATTGGTTTTTCATCACCCATTACCAATGGAAAATACAAAATTTAACCAAATTTAACATTTAAAATGTGGTCGTCCCCTGCATATCTAGGTTAAATATTCGCACAGTTGAAGTGATGCCAGTTTGCAACCAAGCATTTTTCATGGCTAATTCTACTAATTTTGCCCTGCTTGTATCTACTAAAGCCAAAAGTGTCGGACCAGCACCACTGATTACCATACCATAAGCGCCAGCATTTATAGCAGCGTTATTAACAGCATCATAACCAGGGATTAAAGCTTGACGGTAGGGTTGATGTAATTTATCTTGTAGTGCGGCTTTTAACCATTCTTCCCGATTAGTTGCTAAACCGCGTAACAATAAACCGAAATGAGAAATATTGAAAATCGCATCATCACGACTTATTTCTGCGGGTAGAACCTTCCTTGCTTGTGAGGTTGATAACTCAAAATCAGGAATTGCTACCACTGGTACTATATCTCGATGCCAGGGAATATCGCCAATTTCCCAACAATTGTGACTAGTAGCAGCCAGACGACAACCACCCAATAGTGCTGGTACTACATTATCAGGATGTCCTTCCATAGCGATCGCTAATTTCATCACCTCCAATTCAGACAAAGGCCTACCAGCCAACTCGTTAGCTGCAACCAACCCACCGACAATAGCCGTCGCGGAGCTACCCAAACCCCTAGATAAAGGCACACCCAACTTAATCCTTATTTTAACTGATGGTGCTGTTTGTTCTATATGCTGATATAACTTAACAAACGCCTGATATAAAAGATTACTCTCATCAGTTTGTACCTTTTCCGCCTCCATACCGGAAACTTGAATCATTAAGCCATTGACATCGAGAGTAGTAAATTCAAATTCATTGTAAAGCTTTAAAGCTGCGCCAATGCAATCAAAACCCGGACCCAAATTTGCAGTCGTGGCGGGAACTTTAACAGTAATGTGAGAAAATACAGCCATTGAGATTAATTCAAAATTCCAATATAAACTACTTCATCTTACAGAAACACTAAGTAAGCGTAAAGCTCAGTTGGAGGCAAATATCCTATGGAAAATTCAGGAATTTTCCATACAAGTGTTATCGGTCACGCTGCCCTGATTTAATTTAGAGAAAGAAGATATCTGATCTAAAACTACTCAATGCTAATGTTTGTCTAATTCACTTGACGAAATCTATCCATAGAGTTATACTCATTGACATTCTGTGAAATATGGAATAGTTAGTTATTCATTAGTCAAATATCGTAATTCATTTTTACATTGATTGCGAGGGGTAAGAGTTTTGAAAACTGTATAGTTTAGTTAATGTTTGGCGGATGACACGCCTCTTACGGGTATCGTATCACGTAGTATCCCCTGTCCGTTCAGGGTATGTTTCTGTGGACGTGCGTAACAGGAAGAAAAAACCAAAATCAGGTGCGTAAATTTATCTAGTTTTTGGGAAATTTTTTACAGAGATTATGATTGAATAAAAATGTGGTAAATTCAGTTAGTTAATATGAGAGTATCTATGACATCATTAGTGGAATCCAAAGCCAAGGTATTAAGTGATTCATCAAAATTGGAGACGGGTCGTTGGCTGATTCTTGTAGGTGAAGATGATACCGTCAAATTTGTTCATAAGTTTTTACTCCATAAATCATTAAAAGAATTAGTTATCCTTACTGAAAATCCCGATAATATAACTGATATCTGCAACTTAAAAGAAACAGAAGAGACACAAACCCAGATAACTTATGGTGGAAAACTGAGCAATTTACCGGAATGGAGTCAGCAATCCTGGTCTGGCGTAATTCTGGGAACTCAAACAGACCTCCAGAAGACCCAACTGGAAAGTTTGATGCAACTGCGTCTGAAAGGTATTCCAGTTTATCGTCTACCCGATATTTGGGAAACCTTATATCAAAAAATCCCCTCCTCATTACTTGAGGATGAGTGGTTTACCTTTAGTAGTGGCTTTGAATTAGTATCTAGTCATACCCAACGAAAAATCAAGAGATATACAGATATAATAGTCACTATACTATTATTTTTTTTACTATTTCCGCTCATGGTTTTGGTAGGACTGATGATTAAACTAGATAGTCCAGGCCCGATTTTCTATAGCCAATTGCGAACCGGACTCAACGGTAAACCATTTCGGGTTTACAAGTTCCGTTCCATGTATCAAGACGCTGAAAAACAGGGCGCACAATGGGCAAGCCAACGTGACCCCCGCATTACCAGAGTAGGACATTGGTTACGACTTCTGCGAATTGACGAACTACCCCAGATTTGGAACGTGTGGCGCGCAGAAATGAGCCTGATTGGTCCTCGTCCAGAAAGACCAGAATTTGATGTCAAGCTCAAACAAGCGATTCCTTACTACGAACTGCGTTATTTAGTTAAACCAGGAATTACAGGTTGGGCGCAAGTCCTTTACCCCTACGGTGCTTCCATAGAAGATGCCTACGAAAAGCTGTCCTACGACATATACTATATCAAAAACTATTCCCTCTGGTTGGATTTAGTCATCGTTTTTAAAACCATCAAAGTCGTCTTATTAGGTAAGGGCAGATGAATCAAAAAGTCTTGGTGACAGGCGGTGCAGGCTATATCGGTTCTCATGTAGTCCGTCAACTCGGAGAAGCCGGTTATGACCTAGTTGTCTATGACAACTGCTCCACAGGTGTGCCTAAATCTGTACTCTACGGTAAACTAATTATTGGTGATTTAGCAGATATAGACCGCCTTTACCAAGTCTTTGCCAAACATCAATTTAGTGCAGTACTTCACTTTGCCGCCAGTCTAGTTGTACCAGAATCGGTTGCTTACCCCCTTGATTGCTACGCTAATAATACCCGTAATACCCTAAATTTGCTCCGCTGTTGTAGTGTCATGGGCGTTAACCAATTAATTTTTTCTAGTACAGCCGCAGTTTATGGAGAGCCTCAAGAAAATCCGGTGACGGAAAATACTCCAACCCTACCGATTAACCCTTATGGACGCTCCAAACTGATGAGCGAATTAATGATTCGAGACTACGCCCTAGCATCTTCTATGCGGTATATAATACTGCGTTACTTTAACGTCGCCGGAGCCGACCCCGGCGGAAGAATCGGACAGAACTCAGCAAATGCAACTCACTTGATTGCAAATGTTTGTAATGCTGCCCTGAAACGCCAATCAGAATTAAAGATATTTGGCACCGATTTCCCCACCCCAGATGGTACAGGAATCCGAGATTATATTCATGTTGAAGACCTAGCGACAGCCCATGTAGATAGTTTACGCTACTTGGAACAGAACGGAGAAAGTCAAATTCTCAACTGTGGTTATGGCAAAGGTTATAGTGTTAGGCAAGTTGTGGAACAGGCCAAAGCTATTTCTGGGGTAGATTTTCCCGTGATTGAATTAGAACGTCGTCCTGGAGACCCAGCCTGTGTAACAGCTTGTGCGGATAAAATTAGGCAGGTATTGAATTGGCAACCCAAATATAATAATTTAGATGATATCATCTATAGTCATCTAGCTTGGGAAATGAGTAAGCTAAGAGATATAATAGAACTCACCGGTTAACAAGACTCGTTAGTTGTATTTTTATTTAGTTCGGCTCAACAACTCCCCCGCATTGATTTATCGAAAGATGGTGTTAAGGACGGTATTAACAGAAATTAAGATCCAACCAAAAGCCTGAAATCGTTAAATAGCAGGACTTACGCAAAATATAACGAAAGTAGAGGTAATTCATGAATTACCTCTAGGTGAAAATTGCGATTTCATTTACCTCTTGCGTCAGTCATAAATAAATTTTAAAAATCACTTTATTTAATGAAATAGTATATGTCTATAAACCAAGAAGACCAGGATTCCATTGATATTCAACAGTATTGGCTGATCTTAAAAAGACGTTGGTTCGTCGCCTCAGTTGTGATGGCCTCCGTCATCTCAGCCACAGCCTTTGTTACTTACACACAAAAACCAGTTTACGAATCACAAGGTAAGCTCGTTTTTACCAAAAAAGATACGGCTTCATCCTTGTCAAGTCTATCAGACAAGATGGGAGAACTGGGAGGACTCACAAACCTCAGCAACCCAGTTGATACCGAGGCCGAAGTCATCCGTTCCAATCCCATTATCATCAGAACTATTAATGGGCTAAAGCTCAAGGATAAAAAAGGCGCACCCATGTCCATGGATGCTTTCCTGAAAACACTCAAGCTCAAGACTATCCGAGGGACGGATGTAATGGAACTTTCCTACAAAAGTACCGATAAACAAGAAGCCGCCAATGTAGTTAATTCCTTGATGAAATATTACCTGGAGAGTAATATACGCACTAACCGTGCCGAGGCCATGTCCGCCCGGGAATTTTTGTCTCAGGAGTTACCAAAGGTAGAAAAACGAGTTACGGAAGCAGAAATAGCTTTGCGTCGTTTTAAAGAAAGGAATCGGGTTGTAGCTTTAGATGTAGAAGCCAGAGTGAGTTTGGAATCTTTAGGAAAGCTAACTGAGGCCATTACCCAGAGCCAAGGGGAATTGGCCGCAGCTTATACTCGCTCAGTAGCATTACAAAATGAAATGAAACTGACTACACAACAAGCCGTTGATTTAAGCACTCTAAGTCAATCCCCTGGGGTACAGCAGGTACTAACAGAATACCAAAAGACACAACACGATCTAGCCATAGCACGAACCCTTTATACCAATGATAACCCCAAAGTTGTTGATCTATTATTGAAAGAAGCAGCCCAGAAAAAAGAACTAGCAGCACGAGTTACTCAAACCGTTGGTAATTCCAACTCCTTACCCAAACAGAACTTGCAGATAGGAGAACTCAAACAAGCATTAACTCAGGATCTAGTCAAGTCAGAAGTAGAAAGATTGGCCTTGACAAACCAAGTCGGGGAATTACGAAAGGTATTTATGGTCAATAAAAGCCGTTTAGATAGCTTACCTCGACTCGAACAACAACAGTTACAGCTACAGCGACAGTTGATGGTAGCACAAACCACCTACCAAGAACTGCTGAGGCAATTCCAGTTAGTTCAAGTCATGGAGAATCAGAATGTAGGTAATGCCCGGATCATTTCGGAGGCTTTAGTGCCTGAGATTGCCGTCTCTCCCAAAAAGCCTCTAAATTTAGCACTAGGTGGCTTTTTGGGACTCCTCCTGGGTGCAGGGACCGCACTCCTGTTAGAATCTATGAACCAAACCCTGAAAAATATTGAAGAAGCCAATCGGTTTTTGGGCTTCCCTCTGCTGGGGACAATTCCCCAATATGGTGAAAACAGGAGGAAAAATCCCGTGGAAGGTCTGCTGGAAGTGCCTTTACTGGATCAACCTTATTCACCAGTCAGTACATCCTTGGAAATGCTCAATACTAACCTGGGCTTCACCATTTCTGACAAAGAGTTACAGGTGATTTTGCTCACTAGTTCAACATCTGGAGAAGGTAAATCTTTTGTGGCAGCCAATCTGGCGGTAGCCGCATCTCATGTGGGAAAACGCGTGCTGTTAATAGATTGTGATATGCGTCGTCCCCGTCAGCACCGCATTTGGGAAATACCCAACCTGCTGGGCATGAGTAACATCTTAGCCGGTCAGAACGAGGTAAAACCAACTATCCACACAGTATTCTCTAATGTGGATATGCTACCAGCCGGAAAAATTCCGCCTAACCCAGTGACACTTTTAGATTCCCAGCGTATGGTTGACTTGATTGAGAAAGCCCGCCAGGATTATGATTTTGTGGTCATTGACGCACCACCATTGACAGCCGTTACTGACCCTCTGATTATCAGCAAGTTTGCAGATGGGATATTATTGGTTGTCCGTCCTGGCCTGGTGGAATATTCAGCGTTGAAGTCCGCGAAATCATTACTCAATCAGTCAAAAGCACCTGTTTTGGGCATGGCCGTGAATGGTGTTAGTGAGGAAAGCGGTTATGGTGGTTACTACTATTATAGAGGTTATAGGGGTTATTACCGGGAAAGAGAAGAAACCAGTAAGAACAACAGGTCTGAGGAAATTAATCGGAAATAAGGCTTGACTTTATTGCCTTCCCATGCAACACTTTAAAAATAAAATGTGTTAACCTTTATTGGTTAAAGACAAACAAAGTTTTTACATCTGTAAGGTTAATTGAATGATCACTGTTTTGGGAGTTGAGCTTTGATGGTCTTAGGATCTCAGTTCCTTCCTCGCAACCTGCTCGTAACTGAGAAGGCCGGAGTAAGTGAAAGCTGTATCTAATTATGGTATGATGGTAATATGGTGCGATCGCTAACCAATTCAATACTGATGGAAAAAACCGATTGACCTTGGTTAACTACGTTAGTTGTGTATC
>NZ_KE384624.1:16283-17007 GCF_000426905.1 Dolichospermum circinale AWQC131C | reverse complement strand
TATTACTTTAGAAAAGTTCTTAATGATGCCGGAGACCAAGCCCGCGTTAGAGTTCTTGGCTGGGGACATTATTCAAAAACCTATGCCTAAAGGAAGACACAGCCGACTGCAAGGGAAACTTGGCTGCCAAATTAATTTAGTGAGTGAATCTGAAAAAATTGCCTATGCTTTTCCTGAACTCAGGTGTAGCTTTGGTAATCGTTCAATTGTTCCTGATATAGCAGTTTTTACATGGGAGCATATTCCCTTCCTGGCCAATGGAGAAGTCCCAGATAGATTTGAACAATCTCCAGATTGGGTAATTGAGATTCTTTCTCCTGAACAGAAATCAAATAAAGTGATTGGCAATATCTTACATTGTATGGAGCATGGGTGTAAATTAGGATGGTTTATTGATCCTGATGATTTAAGTATTCTAGTATTTTTATGCGATCGCCAACCAATGCTGCTGGAAAAAACCGATATTCTACCTGTATTGGCGGGAGTACAGTTAAAATTAACTGTTGATGATGTATTTGGCTGGTTGAGAATGGCTTAATTAAGTAATAGACAAGGTAAGTGTTTTACTAGTGACACTGTTGCATTACCGGAATTAGGAGCGAAATGTGGGTAAGATCATTAGTCACAAATAATAATGTATTATATTAAAATAATACTATAAATGATTTATACGTTTCCCCAGTTCTGAACTATAGGATATAATTCTTCTAAACGATTTCCACAT
>NZ_KE384624.1:7734-16205 GCF_000426905.1 Dolichospermum circinale AWQC131C | reverse complement strand
TATTACTTTAGAAAAGTTCTTAATGATGCCGGAGACCAAGCCCGCGTTAGAGTTCTTGGCTGGAGACATTATTCAAAAACCTATGCCTAAAGGAAGACACAGTTGTTTACAGTACGAATTATGTAATGGAATTAATCAGCTTACAAAGAAGGGGAAGTTAGCCTATGCTTTTCCTGAACTCAGGTGTAGCTTTGGTAATCGGTCAATTGTTCCTGATATAGCAGTTTTTACATGGGAGCATATTCCCTTCCTGGCCAATGGAGAAGTCCCAGATAGATTTGGACAGTCCCCGGATTGGGTAATTGAGATTCTTTCTCCCGAACAGAAACCAAATAAAGTGATTGGCAATATCTTACATTGTATGGAGCATGGGTGTAAATTAGGATGGTTTATTGATCCTGATGATTTAAGTATTATAGTATTTTTATGCGATCACCAACCAATGCTGATGGAAAAAAGCGATATTCTGCCTGTATTGGCGGGAGTAGAGTTAAAATTAACTGTTGATGATGTATTTGGCTGGTTGAAAATGGCTTAATTAAGCAATACCTTAGACAAGTTATCTCCTCGCCACCAATGTTAAATTAGTCCTTATGGGGATGCCATCGCAGGATACTATGACTGAATCAACATTGCCTAAACTAAATAACCCACAGATAGATAGTTTATCACCAGATTTTGTTAAGCCGCCGACACAAGACGAATTACTTTACGATGATGGCATTCCCATGGAGACTTACCGCCATAAACTACAAATGGATTTACTAGTTGATCCTTTGTCATATTGGCTACGCGATCGAGATGCCTTTGTGGGCGGAAATATGTTTGTTTATTTTAGCCCCCATCAATTAAAAAATCACGATTTTCGCGGTCCAGATATGTTTGCCGTGCTAGACGTTCCCAAAGGGGAGCGTAAATGCTGGGTAACTTGGGAAGAAGGTAAAAGTCCAGATGTAGTAGTAGAGTTACTGTCTGCAAGCACCGCGTCGCGGGATAAAACAGAGAAAAAAGAAATTTACCAAAAACGGCTGCGAGTACCAGAGTATTTCTGGTTTGATCCCTTTAACCCTAGTGATTTTGCTGGGTTTAGTATGGGTAGTGATGGTTATGAGCCGATAATTCCCGATGGCCAAAATAGACTGGTTAGTAAGCAGTTAGGGTTAGCCTTAGTGCAGTGGTCGGGGGTGTTTGGCTATGCCGATACTGTTTGGTGTCGGTGGGCAACTTTGGATGGGGTTCTTTTACCTACGGAGCATGAACTAGCCCAAGAAGCACAACAGCAAGCCCAGGAAGCACAACAGCAAGCCCAAGAAGCACAACAGCAAGCCCAAGAAGCACAAGAGCAAGCTCAAGAGGCTCTACAAAGAGCAGAAGGAGCAGAATTATTACTAGCACAAGAGCAACAGAGAATGGAAAAGTTGCTCGCACAATTACGAGCAAAGGGAATAAATCCCCATGAACTCTAGTAGAATCGAAAAAACTATCAAGAATTTCTCTAAAATCACCATTGGCAAAATCTAGTACACTAGGGCGTAAATAGCATGACCATTAAAAGCTCAAAAAAAATTTGATTAGACATCTCCAAAAAAGATTGTAGAGACGTTCCATGGAACGTCTCTACAGGGTTTTCAGGTCAAGCATCTTTAATTTTTGGAGATGTCTATTGATGACAAGGCTTGAAAATGGTTTATTCACTTACGCCGTGCTGTACTAAAATGAAATAACCCGGCATACAAACCATACTCCCCAAAGAGCAAAATCATGTCTTATAATCAGTACAAAAATATTGCCCAAGTCTTAGGGGACTTTCCTTTAACTTATCAAGAAGAGAATTTCATCCAAGAAAATCCCTTAGAAATTGATGATTACTTTCGTAATCGTTTTGAATTAGTTTTACGGGAAGGGGTTGTATTTAACTCAGAGTATGCTATTTGTGAAGGTGTTATTTTTCCTATTTTAATTGAAATTTGGCAAAAGTATAAGGATAAGTTATTAGTATGGAGTCATCAGCCATTAAATTTTGATGAAAGACTATCAGGTATCCCTGATTATATTGTTGCTAAAAGATCACCTAGAGGAAAAATTGTTTTTGAGTCTCCTTATTTGATATTGGTAGAAGCTAAAAAAGACAACTTTGAAGAAGGTTGGGGACAATGTTTAGCCGAATTAATTGCCGCTCAGAAGATAAATAATCAACCGGAACAATTATTATATGGTATTGTTTCTAATGGTAAAATATGGGAATTTGGACAATTACGAGAACAGGATTTTATTAAAAATATCCAAGAGTATAGTATATCGAATTTAGATAAATTATTTGCCGGACTTAACTTCGTTTTTGGACAAAGTTAGTTTTAGTTAGTTCTTTATGCCGGGAAATATGCCAAAAATGAAAATTAGACCTTGCTAAGTAAATTAACTTTCAAAAAAAAGTTGTCATTTCTTAAATCAAGTGATAATCTAAGAATAATTATTGCAAAAGTTTTTTAGTTAAAGATGATGTATTTGGCTGGTTGAAAATAGCTTAACTATGAAAATAATAAATGTCTCTTAAACAATCTGCTGTATCTGGTGTTAGGTGGTCTTTAGTTGCTCAAATTGTCCGACAGATAATGCAGTTTTTAACCACTGCCGTCTTAGCTAGATTACTGTCTCCTGGTGATTTTGGTTTAGTAGGCATGGCAACAGTTACAACTGGGTTTATCAGTATATTTAATGACTTAGGCACATCCGCAGCTATCATTCAACGCAAACAAATTTCTGATTCCCTTGTTAGTACAATATTTTGGGTTAATGTAATTATTGGACTATTGGCAAGTCTGATTCTTTTAGTTTGTTCACCCTTAGTGGCGATCTTTTATCGAGAGCCAAGAGTAACAGAAGTTTTAAGGGTTCTTGCCTTAACTTTTATAATTTCTGGTTTTAGTATTGCTCATAAAGCAATTTTAGAAAAAAAAATAGCCTTTAGTATTTTAGCTAAAATCGAAATTATTTCCGTTATTTTAGGATCTATCACAGGTATTAGTTCTGCATTTTTGGGATTGGGAGTATGGAGTTTAGTCGTACAAACACTAGTGTTGGTTTCTAGTACATCCATACTTTTATGGGTTACAAGCCAGTGGAAACCTCAGTTTGTTTTTTGTGTAAACGATTTAAGGGAAGTCAGTAGCTATAGTTTGAATCTAACTGGATTTAGTGTTTTTAATTATTTTGTTCGCAATGCCGATTATATTTTAATCGGTAGGTTCTTAGGTTCCCAAGATTTAGGCTACTATACGCTGGCCTATCGTCTTATGCTTTACCCACTCCAAAATGTATCGAGTATTATTGGCAGGGTTATGTTTCCCGTTTTATCTCAATTTCAAGATGATAATGTTAAATTTAGGAGTGTTTATTTAAAAGCGATTGCAACAATCAGCTTAATTGTGTTTCCTGTGATGACAGGATTATGCGTATTAGCGAAACCTTTTATTTTGGTAGTGTTTGGCCAACAATGGCGACCTGTAATAATATTATTAATAATCCTGTCCCCTTTAGGTATGATACAGTCTTTAGCATCGACTGTAGGTCATATTTACAATGCTAAAGGGCGTACAGACTGGTTGTTTATTTGGGGTATAGTCACAGGATTCCTAGCTATTATCGCTTTTATAATTGGTTTACATTGGGGAATTATTGGAGTTGCTTCTGCCTATGCAATTTATTATATATTCTTGGTAAGTTATCCGTGTTTTGCCATTCCTTTTCGTCTCATTGAATTACCCATGAGTGAGTTCGGATTATTGATTTTGCGACCTTTGGTTGCTAGTCTACTAATGTCGATAGCTATTTTAGGAATAAAAATTTTATTGCCTACTACTTTAGTAAGTGTCTGGATATTAGCAATTTTAGTCCTGGTGGGAATTATTAGCTACTTATTTGCCAGTTGGTGGATTAATAGGCAACAATTACTAGAACTACTCAAGTTTATAAAACCTTAAAGGTATAGTAATTAATAGAATAGTTATAATTTTTTGGTATTAAAATCTGTTAAAAATTTCTAGTAGAAATTTTTAACATTTGTGTAATAGGTGTAAAATAGTGATGAATAAATTTTTAATTAAAATTAAACGTATGTCAACAGAACAGGCGATTGATAATATAGAAAAAGATTTTTTAATGCTGAAAATCAGCATTAATAATATAGATAATTTTGGGTGTAGAAAAGCTATTCTTAATGCTTTAAAGAAAAACATAACTTTTTTTTCAGGTACTCTCTTAGACGTGGGAGGAGGCTATATGCCTTATAAATCCCTGTTATTACAGCCACCAAGTCAGGTTGAAAAGTATATTGGCTTAGATTTACATGATAATATCTATGCAAAACCTGATATCACTTGGGATGGCAAGCACATTCCTTTACCAGATTCTTCTATAGATTGTGCGATTGCTACTGAAGTTTTTGAACACTGTCCAGAACCAGAGATAGTGATGAAAGAAATCGAGAGAGTTTTGAAGCCAGGGGGTATTTTATTTTTTACAGTTCCGTTTTTGTGGCCACTTCACACTGTTCCCTATGATGAATATCGTTACACACCTTTTGCATTAGAAAGACATCTTACTAACGCTGGATTTGACACCATTCAACTGCAAGCTTTAGGTGGGTGGGATGCGTCTCTGGCTCAAATGTTAGGATTTTGGGCACGCCGAAGTTTTAGATTTTCTAAAACAGATAATATCCTTCAAAAGATCCTGAAAAAAACATTTCAATTATTATTTTCTGTAATACTCTTACCCATAGTTTGGGTAATGTACAAATTAGATACACCTCCAGAGGAATTTCAGGAAAGTTCAATGATAACTGGGATATCTGGTACGGCTAGAAAATCATTGGCAACAAACCTATTAAGTAAGTCGGCACGATAAAACCGATGTATATGTAGTTTTGTAAAAAACCTGGAATGATTTATTTTCAAGGTATTTAAGGTATTTGTCGTTTTTACATTTCGTTACATAGATTGAATTTTTAACTTCAATTTACTGAGTATCCAGAGGAGGAAATTAAATGTTAAATTCATTAACCAGAAAAATCTGGCGAATTAGCCAATATACTACAAGTATCTTCAAGAAAGATAAATATGAATGTCCACTGTGTGGCTATGTTGGAGCATTCTTTGACGTTAATCCCCCAACAGGTTATCGCAAAAATTGTTTATGTCCTAGATGCAATTCTGCTGAAAGACATCGGTTGCAAAAACTGGTTTGTGATACCATTTTTGAAGATTTTGATTCTAGCCATGCAAAAATTTTGCATTTTGCACCAGAACCTTATTTTGCTAAATACTTCAAGAGCAAATTTAGAGATTATACAAGTGCAGATTTAATGATGGAGAATGTTGATGTTAAATGCGACATGACTCAACTTCCTTTTGAGGATGGAACCTTCGACTTTATTTTTGCTTCTCATGTGCTAGAACACATTAGCAATGATATGAAAGCACTTTCGGAGATTAAAAGGATTTTGAGACCAGGTAAATCCATCGCAGTTTTGCCCGTACCTATAGTTTGTGAGAAAACTCTCGAATATTCAGAACCAAATCCCTTAGAAAGTGGACATGTCAGATCTCCAGGGAAGGACTATTTTGAGAGGTATTTGAAGCATTTTGCTAATGTAAAAATTTTTACATCTTCTGATTTTGCGGAATCATACCAAACATTTATTTATGAAGCAGATAATACTTTAGGAGATAAACGGGATGATTATGTTCCCGTTTGTTTTCTGTAATTTCTCATTTTGACTGAGATAAAACCTTAATAAGACTGTGTCTTACAATGCCGTGAAGTGGCTAATTTTAAATCATGACTCTTGCTGTGATCGCACCAAACCTTGGCGCTATTTCTGAAACCTTTATCCGACGACATATGGAAGATTTACTTCCAAGAAATACTGTTGTCATCGCATCTAACAATCAATTTCCTTATTGTGGACACTGGGATGTTGAATGTCCAAAATTGATTTTGTCTTGTTTTAGCTTGGCTGAAAGAGGATTTGAGAAAGTTCTTGAGAAGCTCTGGCCCGGATACATTAAATTTAGCCCTTTCGTAGAAAAGTTTTTGCGCCAGCATAATGTCAACGTTATTTTGGGAGAGTATTTAGATAGTTCTGCTAGATGGCTTCCTTTGTCCCGAAAGTTGGGTATCCCTTTTTTTGCCCATGCTCACGGATTTGATACTTCTGCTCTTTTGCGTCAAAAGAAATGGCAAGTTGAATACTTAAACTATAACTACGCTGCTGGAGTAATTGTTGTGAATCAAGTCATGCGTCAAAGACTGATAGCTTTGGGTTTAAAACCTGAAAAGATTTACGTAATCCCTTGTGGTGTTGATGTGCCTTCTCAGCCTTTTTCCAGACCAAGTCAGCAAGAAATTGTTCGCTGTTTGGCGGTGGGGCGCATGGTACCTAAAAAAGCACCGCTTCTGATGCTCGATGCTTTTCGTCGCGCTACCGAAATTTATCCTGACTTACATCTTGATTATGTAGGTACAGGGGATTTATTTCAATCCGTTCAAAAATTTATTAGAGATTACAATTTAGAACAAAAAGTGACATTACATGGGAGCCAACCTAATCAAATGGTAAAACAACTAATGAAAGAAGCAGATATATTTGTACAGCATAGCATAACTGATCCTGAAACGGGGGATGAGGAGGGTCTGCCTGTGGCTATTTTAGAAGCGATGGCATATAGTTTGCCTATTGTTTCCACCTATCATGCAGGAATTCCTGATGCTGTAAAGCATGACGAGACAGGATTCTTAGTACAGGAAGGTAACAGTAAAAAAATGGGTGAATATCTCGTTAATCTGGCTCGTGACATTGATTTACGGCATCAAATGGGCCAATTGGCTTGGCAGAGAGCGCAAAGCTATTTTTCATGGCAGGTAGAGGCTCAACAACTGAGACAAATCATGGGACTTTAAGTAATGAAAACACACATGCAAAATCTTGCAGTACCTCAAGAAAATGTTAGCAATGTCAATCAATACATTATTGTTTTCTTATGTATAAGTTTAGCAGTTTGGATTTACGTGCCAATAATTGGCATATTTCCATTACTTTTATTTATCCAGCTTAACTTGTTAAACAATAAAAACCCAGGAAAAAGAATCGGTTTGATAAATAATTTACTTTTAATTTTAGTAGTTTTTACAATCTGTGTTTTTTTTACATCTTATACAATTTATTCAGATCTTATACAATATGTTCAAACATATGAACAATTAGGAAATATGAATGCTTTTGAAGCAACAGTTTCCTATGGAACGGGAACTGAATTTATCCCATTTTTGATTGCGTATTTTGTGTATCACTTGACAAGTGGTTCTGTTTATGCTTATCTGTTTGCCCATGCACTTATTATTAATGTATTAATTGTTTTCGTGATTAGCAAAAGACTATCAAGAAAGTACTATCCAGTTATACTAATGCTAGTTTTCTCAGCCCCATTCTACTACTGGCAAATTATAATCATGAGACATGCTTTATCTAACACATTTTTAATGGCAGCCATTTCCTTGATGGAATCTTCCTCTATTTCATTTTTATCTTTCTTGATACTTAGTTTTTTTTCTCATTCATCAAATCTTATAAATATTTGTATATTATCTTATTTTAGATTTAGTGAGTTTAATATTTTTAATTTTAAAAGTAATTTTTCTGTAGTCAAAAACTATAAAAAGGCTAAAAGCACTAAAATCAAATTTATATCATTGATTTTTGTAATTATTTTATATGTATTTTTATCTGGAAAAGCTTCTATATCTGCATTTTTACCATTAATTTTACCAATATTATCAAATTTTGGTAAAGTAAATTATGGTATAGAAAATAGGCTAACTAATTATGATAATTATGGTAAGATGATAGGTGGGAGTATTTTTGATATCACAATTTTTATATTCATGACAATTACCGTTCTTTTCTTTTTCTTAAAAAGAAAAGAATTTTCAAGAAAATTATTATCATTAATAACTATTTTTTCATTGCAAATGATTTCATATTTTTATGGTACAGTTAGTCCAATAAACTGGAGAATTTATTATTTGTTACTTTCAATGTCTGGAATTTTCTATCTACCTCTAATAGAAATGGAAAAAGGTTTATCTTCGATAAATGGACGTAATTATAAAAATAATATTTTTATAATTAGTATAGCTATTGTTATTGCTTACAACATTTTCATGTTATTTAGAGGTCTGGCGGGAGGCTGGATAGTTGCAAAAGAACATATATTTTTTAATGGTAGTCCTTTACAAAATACTATATTTGACTATATAGTATTTTTCATCAATGCCAATGCTACCTGAAGGGTGGAAATTATAGCTGAAAAGTTTATAAAGGCCTTATAAGGCAAGAATTTGAAAGCGTGACAGAGCCTTGATTTCAAGGTACTTTGCCCCCGGTCAGCAATAGGACTCCAATTACCTGGTTA
>NZ_KE384624.1:0-7612 GCF_000426905.1 Dolichospermum circinale AWQC131C | reverse complement strand
ATGGATTTTACCTGGGTAAAACGCAAAGATTGTAAAGTTTTATTGCAGGATTCAACACTTGTGACCTGGTTATTAACTTCATGATTGAAAAAAACGACCTTAAAAAAAATTAAAAATGAAAACTCCAGTTGCATTTATCATATTCAATCGTCCAGATACTACCAAAAGAGTATTTGAAGCCATTCGTCAGGCTAAACCTCCCAAACTGTTAGTTATTGCAGATGGACCTCGTGCAGACCGTCCGGGAGAAGCAGAAAAATGTGTTGCGGCAAAGGCGATTATTGGCAGTGTTGATTGGGAATGTGAAGTATTGACTAATTATTCAGATGTTAATTTGGGTTGTAAAAAAAGAGTTTCTAGTGGACTAGATTGGGTATTTGATAATGTTGACAAAGCTATTATTCTAGAAGACGATTGTTTACCTGATTTGTCATTTTTTTATTTTTGTGAAAACCTGTTAGAACGTTATGAAAATGACTCAAGAATTATGTCAATCTGTGGAGTAAACTTCCAATTATTAAATCGAAATATTAATTATAATAGCCATAGTAATTACAGTTATTATTATTCCATGTTTCATGATTGTTGGGGATGGGCAACGTGGAAACGAGCGTGGAAATATAATGATGTGAACATGAATTTATGGCCACAAGTTAAAACTGAAAAATTACTAAATAACTTATTATTTGATGATCGGTCTGTAAAATATTGGGTGAAAATTTTTCAATCAGCTTATGAAAATAAAGTCAATAGTTGGTTTTATCCATGGTTTTTTTCATGCCGGGTTCACAGTGGATTTGGAATCTTTCCTGAAAAAAATTTAGTTTCAAACATAGGTTTTGGTATGGCAGGAACGCATACAATAGATCAGAATAGCCCGTATGCAAACCTTTGCTTAGAAAAACTTGATCTACCATTGGTTCATCCCCCATTCATGATTCATAATAAAAAAGCTGACAAATATACTCAAAATACAAGATTTTCACCATCTTTAGTTCTACGCATTCAAAGAAAATTGAAGAAGTTATTTTTAGCGAAAATGCAAAACTAACTATTACAAACTAACTATTAGTTTTAATATTAATTAAATTAGAGGATGTTTGTCCTGTGTAAATTCATCCTAATACTGGGCAAATGTAAATTGCGGCTATGTAGGCAAAAACTACCTAAGCACTTCAAAAATTGTTTTTTTTCGGTTATCAAAAACTGACTTTGTTGTAGTGATTTGTATTCACCACAAACTCATTGAACATTCTGTTAATAAAAATGTTCTTGAAATCCCCCAGTCAAAAATATTTGACTATAAAAATATTTGACTATCTTGAAGATTAATTTATGAATATAAAACAATTTTTCAAAAATCCAATTAGTGAACACTCACGATTATTGTTAAATTTGATTCAAAATCAAATTAAGTATAGAGAACATAATTTTTATCAATCATATACGTCTTTGGTTGTAAGATCACACGTAGGTTACTTTGTAAAGGTCTATCCTTATTCTAAAGTAATAGAATCAAAAATTGGTTCATATAGCTATATTGGAGTTGCTTCCCAAATTAGAGCAACTGAAATAGGAAAATTTTGCTCAATTGGACAAAATTGTATGATTGGTTTGGGTAAACATCCATCGGGTCAATACGTTTCAACTTCTCCAGTTTTCTATTCGACAGCCAAAGCATTAGAAACTACTTTTGCAGATCAAAATTATTTTGATGAATTTGGTAATATAATTATAGGTAATGATGTTTGGGTTGGTAATCGCGTTCTTATTAAAGACAATGTTAAAATTGGTGATGGAGCAATTATAGGTGCTGGTGCTGTAGTAACAAAAGATGTTCCTAGTTATGCTATTTATGGTGGCGTTCCTGCTAAATTAATCAGGTATAGATTTAGAGAGGAAATTATAAATTTCTTGTTAGATACAAAATGGTGGCAGAAAGATGAGTCCTGGTTAAGAGAAAATTTTAAATTATTCCATAATATTGATAATTTCTCTTCCAAGTTTTAAATTAAGTGAAATCGGTTCTACCGCTCCCATTTGTGATCAAATCTCCTTCTTTTGTATCCAAAACTATTGCTGTACATGGGTTTGATATAAGTGATGCCCGCGACACTTATCGTTTACATCGAGGCTTAAAAAATATTGGTGTAGATTCTCAAATGCTTGTACAAAATAAGCAAAGTGACAATTATACAGTAATTTTCCCAGCAAGCAAACTAGGTAAAGGTCTTGATAAATTAAAACCCACTCTTGATATTCTACCATTACAGCTTTATCCCCAACGCGCTCGCTCTACTTTTTACGAAACAGTATAAACCACTGATAATTAGCACTAATGAGACTTATGAAAAACGCAATTAGGAAGTTACTACGCCAATTAGGAAACGTTGAAGGCTGGCTTGGTCATTGACCACCTTTGAATTGTAAAATATCCTTTGCTAGGGTAGCATTTCACAACTAACTCAATCCGACGATAAATTAAGCTGTCAAAAATTAAAATCACACAAAAAATTAACAGGATGTTGTATAAACTACGCATAGTATTAATTCGAGTAATTCAAAGACTATTCAACACTATCAACTTACAATTAGACAAACTCTCTCCCCGATCCAATCCAGATTTACAAGTTGCTTGTATCCTCAAAAAATTTGAGATTGATTTGGTTATAGATATTGGAGCTAATGAAGGTCAGTTTGCATCTCAAATTAGATATTTTGGTTACTCAGGTAAAATTGTGAGTTTTGAACCTTTGCTCTCGGCTCACAGTAAACTAGTGACATTGGCTCAAAGAGATCCACTATGGGATGTGTATCAGCGCTGTGCTATTGGTGATTATGATGGACAGGTAGACTTAAATATTTCTCATAATTCTGTTTCTAGTTCAATACTAACAATCACCCAATTACACACAAATGCTGAACCAAGAAGTAAGATAACAGGAAAGGAAACAGTAAACATTTTTAAGTTAGACTCAATCCTATCTCCATACCTAAAAAACTCAAAAGGTAGTTTTCTCAAAATTGATACTCAGGGGTTTGAATGGCAAGTTTTAGATGGTTGTGATAATTGTTTAAATCTTTTCAAAGGTATTCTCTGTGAACTTTCTTTATTGCCACTATACGAGTCTCAACATCTTTGGATGGAAATAATAGAACGACTGAGTAATAGTGGATTCATACTATACGCCATTCTGCCTGGTTTTACAGATAAATCTGATGGACGAACACTACAGGTTGATGCAATTTTTGTCAGAGGTGATTCTCTGACTTGAGATAAAATTACACTTTTACATAGATTTTACACATTATGGCTGGTCTCGAAATCACTGACTATTAAATTTGAGTTATGATGCCTCACAGAGTAATTGCTTGTGCCCCGACTTACAGGGAGCCTGAAAAAGTTGCTGATTTTCTAAAATCTTGTCAGAACATTAGGTATAGACCTTTTAAGTTGATTATTGTCAATGCCAATCCCGGGGATGAAACTTCCAAAATAATTGAAAAATACAAAGTTTTGACGGATTATGAAATTAGTGAAGTGCATGGACAGGCTGATGAATTTTGGAGTGGAACTGTCAACAGGGGACTCAAGGTTGTTTTAAAGGATGCTCAACCAGACGATTGGGTTCTGATATCTAATATTGATATTAAATTTACTCATGACATTGTAAGCTCGTTGATTGAAGAAGCTATTAAACATAGAAATTGTCAAATTGGGGCTATTTGTACCTCCGATCACCATGTAATTTCCAGTGGCGTTCAAATTAAGTCTTGGCTAGCAACTTTGACTCACCATCCTTATGCAGGTGTTAATGTTAATGATCTAGAGAGTAACTTACTGATTAAAGTGGACTATTTGCCTACAAGATGTGTTATCTTCCCAGCAGAAACACTGACTAAAGTCGGTTTAGTTGCAGATAAATGGTTGCCTCATTATGGAGCGGACTATGAATTTACCCGCCGTCTTGCAAGGGCTGGTTATACTCCCTATATATATACTGGAGTTTCTATTGAGGTTGATACAAAGAATACTGGTAAATCAGTCTATTCGAGAGAAAGTAATCGTTTTGAACGAATATCAAATTTAATGAGTATAAAAAATCCCTCTAATCCAAGGTTTCGTATAATTTTCGTTTTGCTAGTTTATCCGTTATATGCCATTCCCACTGCTGTTGTCGCCTACTTGTTGCGGAGTCTTATAGAAATAAGTTTTGATAAACACCTTATAGTTTCTATTGTTGGGAAACATGAGCGTGGATTTTCACAATAGCGCAAATGAATTCTCCAATTAATTGGCCTTGGATCAGGGTATCAAAAGTGATACCACTGAATCAACTTAATAAATAAGAAAAATCATGCAATTTTGCTTGTGACAAATTTAAAAAATTAAAAAAATGAATTGGAAATACAAAGCTACTCTACAATCTATATTCTCAATAATTCCTTTTGGAGAATATATGAATTATTTTTTTCAAACAAAAATTACTAGAAACTTACCTGTTAAAGAAACAAAATTCAAAGAAAAACTGTTGTTGGCACAAAAACATATAGAAAATTTCCATAAATACAACTCATCCCATCTTAGTGAAGCTACTTTTTATGAGTTTGGAGCAGGATGGGATATGGCTCAACCTTTATTGTTTTATACAATGGGAGTTGACCATCAAATTATAGTTGATATCCGACGGTTGGTTAGACCTGAATTGATTAATAATTCAATAAAAATTATTGAACACTTAAATGAAGTTTTCACTTTCCCACGCCTACCAAAAACACATATTAAGGATAAATTTGACTTTGAGTCTGTATTTTTAAAATACTATGGTATTGAATATAAAGCACCTTATGATGCCAGAAAAACAGGTTTGAGCGATAATTCAATTGATTGTATTACTTCAACTAATACTTTAGAGCATATTCCTGCAAATGAGATCAAAGCTATTTTAAAGGAATGTTATCGTATCTTAAAGAAAGATGGCATTTTGAGCTTTCAGATTGATTACCAAGACCATTATTCATACTTCGATAAAAATATTTCTGTGTACAATTTTCTAAAATTTAATCAAGCAACTTGGAATACATTCTTTAATCCTTCATTACACTATCAAAATAGATTAAGGCATAAAGAATATTTGCAGCTTTTTTCCGAAAGTGGATTTAATATTTTAGAAGACAAATACTATGGAGGTACACCATCCGATATTGAACAGATAAAAACAGTTAGGATTAACAAACAATTCTCTAATTATGATTTGAATGATTTGGTAATTCGTGGCACATTGATAGTTTTGAGAAAATGTTAATCAGAAAATCAGGTTGCTTGAAATCAAGAAAAGGTTACAGATGATTCATACAAATATAGCCAATAATCCTACATTGACAGTAGCAATACCAGCTTATAATGAAGCAGAGAATATAGAACGGATAGTGAAGGAATTCCTTTCAACAGCCTATCCAAATCTAATAGAAGTATTCGTTGCTGATGGTGGTAGTACAGATGGAACTCAAGATATTGTGAAAAATCTAGCCTTAGAAGATGCTAGAGTCAAGCTTTTACACAACCCCTTAAAAGTTCAATCTGCTGGACTAAATTTAATAATCAAAGAATGCACTGGTGATATTTTTCTGAGAGCCGACGCTCATTCGGACTACGCACCTGATTATATTGAAAAGTGTGTCGAAAAATTATTGTCATCTCAATCTCTCAATGTTGGTGGGGCGCAAAGATTTGTTGCTGAAACGGCTTTTCAGGCTGGTGTAGCTCTTTCTTCTAAAAGTATTTTAGGCAGTGGTGGAGCAAAATATAGAAACCCTGACTATGATGGCTATGCCGATACAGTTTATATTGGATGTTTTTGGAAACAAGCATTAAGCGATTCCTAGGGATCACTTCGCTGTCGCCCACAATCCCGCAACACTAGCACCAAAGATTCTGACTTGTAATCGGCTGAAGGTACAGCAAGAGGTGTAACTACAATGCCTTTTTTGCAAGAGCGATAGCGAAGCGCACCGAAGGTATGACTATGAGATAAAATAGAATCAACCAAGTATTTTGTCTTTCTATAAAACCGAGGTAAACATGACTTATTTAGAACTACATCAAAAAATTGAACAACAGATATCCCAACTAGCGCCAGAACAGCTTTCCTTAGTCAGTGATTTTATTGACTCTATTCAGGAAAAAAGCACCGTAAATCAACGCCCATTACGTCGTATTTCTCCCATTAAGCGAGGTAAAAAAGCAGGTGATTTACTACATTATACTGGAACTTGGCATGGTGATGATTTGGAAGATTGTCTGCGTTTAGTTGAAGAAACTCGTTCTCAAACGCAGTTTTAATTTTTGTCACTATGTCTTATTTGCTCGATACTAATCACTGTAGCTATATTATTAATGGTAATCCTCAAGTTACCGACACCTTAAAATCTTGCTCGTCTGTTACCATTGGCGTTAGCATTATCACTTATGCAGAACTACTATATATGACAGAAAAATCAGCACTAAAATCTCAAAATTTAGGTGCAGTTCAGGTTTTTTTGTCTGACGTTGATTTATATTTTCTTGATGAAGAAACTGCCATTATTTACAGTCGTTTAAAATCATCGGTTTTTAATTATTTTGCTCCCCAAGAGAAAAGCAAAGGTCGTAATTTTAGCATTGAAAATTTGGGATTTAGCGATCATGATCTTTGGATAGCAGCAACAGCAATTCAACACAATCTCACTCTCGTTTCGGCTGATAGCGATTTTACGCGTATTCATCAAGTACAGCCTTTTCCCTTGGAATCATGGCTTTGATTGAAACTGTAACTTAAATTATAGCCAGATGTAGACAAACTTGCCGAAATGTACTATCCATGAAGGTACAGCAAGAGGTGTAACCACAATCCCTAGACTACCAAGGACAATAGTAGCGAACTGCTTGCAGCAGTGCAACGCTTACGCTTTTGACCTCTTCCTTACCGCTCTCCTTACCGCGTTCTAAACCACGAAGTTCCGTTATGCGTTCCCATGAGATAGTGTATAATTTGTCTGGGTTAACAGAAGAGGAGATCAAGATAATTCAGGATAGTGTAAAACAGAAATAACTGGCGATCGCTATAATAAAACTAGACTAATTAACTTGTAACTTATCATGGAAAACATTACCATTCAAGTTGACCCAGAAATTGCCAAAGCGTACCGAGAAGCAGAGCCAGAAAAACAGCAAAAAATCCAAATATTTCTCAACATAATGCTGCAAAAAGCAGTCAGTCAAAAACCACTCTTAGATATCATGGAAGAAGCGAGTCAACAAGCCATTGCTAACGGAATGACCCCAGATACGCTTTTGATCTCCTAATAAGAGTCATATAATATTAATCATGGCGATCGCTCTAACAACCTAATATAGAGATATAGTCAACACTGCTTAACCTAATCACTTACGATATTCTTGACATTAGGCTAATCTTAAACCCTAAAATTATAAGAGAAAACTATTGTATTTGAAGCAACCGAAATACCGTTGTTGCTTGAGTGAGATACAAAAACCACATCTGTTGCCAACCCTCAATATAACCCCTCTCAGCAGTGCTTATGCGAGATGCTTGCAGCAGTACCTTGCGAG
>NZ_KE384623.1:165784-167757 GCF_000426905.1 Dolichospermum circinale AWQC131C | reverse complement strand
CCATACCTTCTCTCTTCAATCTTATACTCTTTTTGTCTCATTCTTAAGTTAAACTACTATATTACCCAAGTGGTAAAACTTTCGGAAAATAATCATAAATGGGAAAGACTGGTAGAAATTTTCGCATCTTGGCGGAAGAATTTAGAATTAAATAGTAATGTCAGTGATGAAGAAAGGGAATTAATTATGAGTTTATCACCAGCATATCTTAAACAACGGGAAGAATGGAAACAAGAGGGAATAGAGGAAGGAAGACAACAAGGACGACAACAAGGACAAAAAGACGGACAACGTTTGATGGTAGAGAGTTTGTTAGCGGTGCGTTTTGGTAATTTAGATGAGGAGTTATCTGCTATTGTCAGTCCGTTAATGGAACTTTCATTAACAGAAAGAACCCAGTTATTACTTAATTTATCTAATCTTTCCCGTGAGGAATTATTAGCTAGGTTTAAAGTTGATTAGATACAGGGGTTTCCGCTCTTATGAGGTACATCTTAAGCCCCCTCCCCGCAAGCGAGGAGGGGGCTATAATATTTTTAATCTTCATCATCAGAATCTTCTTGTAAAATACGATTATTCAATCTTTCATATTCATCCTCTAGTAGCCACATTTTAGCGGCTTCATAATTGTCACTGGTAAAGATAATTTTATAGTTTTGTGCAGGGTTATGGATACCCAATGCTTTCTTTGATTTCTAAAGACTGCTGGTAAAGGGCGATTCCTACGGAGCGCTTCGCTATCGCTTCTTCTCTAAATCAACGATCGCATAAAATCATTCACTGCATCATATTGATCTGCCATTCGAGAATAAAACTCTAGTGACCGCAAATCCAATTCTGGTAATAATTCACTCTTACTTACTAAGTCATATCCTGTAGAACGCAAACAATAAACCGAAATTACACCATCTTGCCAAAACCAAACTTCTGATACTCCGACTCGACGATAAATTTCTAGGGTGTCAATTCCACCACTGGTGACTATTATCTCAATTGCCAAGTCTGGAACTGGTTTGCGTGTACCCAAACAATAAGACTCATCTGGTTCTTTGCGAGCGCCTAATTCTTTTGTCCCAATTGTTGTACTACCACGTCCATAAAAACGAATATTTTTCACCCGCATATAAATCTCCAAAAGCTGACCTAAAGTATTTTTAGGTTCTTCATGGGCATCAGATAAAGGAGTCATAATTTCTAAACACCCATCTAAATAAGTTAACCGCGCTCCAGTTTCTGCCAAATCTGCATCTAATTTTTCTAGAGTTTCCCATGTTAGGTTTGATAGCAAAGCTACAACTGGATTTTTTTTAGCTTGAGAAGTTGTGACAACCATCTGATTCACCTTTTGCACTATTTTTATAATATCCTAATTGCCTAGAAACCCACGGGTGAGACTGATTAAGCGTTTACTACCAACTTCAAAATTATACCTAAACAGCGATCGCATCTGATAAAATTATCCCTATGATAAAATAATGATTCTAATTGATTTAATTATTGTCATAATCATCTTTTTTGGGGTTTTATGGCTTTTTATGTAATGTTAGTCAAGGTTAATGAAGATGATCAAGGTGTTACTTATAATTTCGGTACTGATCCAGAACATTTAGGGAAAGTTCATCTTGATAAAGATAATGGCAAAATTCAAGAAATTGAAGCCATTAATATTGAAAATTATCAGCATATTTTGACAAGAGCAGTGGTTAAATTACGTCAGCATTGGAAAGCAGGTAATTTTCCCGATCATACTTGTTGGGCTTCTTAAAGGTAAGTTTAAGAAATTACCTTAACCGTTTGCCATTTTTTGCACATCATTAATAATTTCTCTCACTGTTTCAGCATCGGGAGATTGAATACGCTGGAATATCTCTAAAGACTCTTGTAAATAGTCCAGTGCAGTCGCAAAATCTCCTTTTTCATCTGCTAATAACTGCCCCAACATCGCCAAAGTCGCGGCTTTACCTTGGACATCA
>NZ_KE384623.1:162505-165135 GCF_000426905.1 Dolichospermum circinale AWQC131C | reverse complement strand
GGCTTTACCTTGGACATTACCAATGCTTTCTTCAATTTCTAAAGACTGCTGGTAGTGGGCGATTGCTTCCTCTATTTTTCCTGTGTTGGTGTAGATTATAGCTAATTCATGGAGTACATTTGCTTTCTTGCTGATTAAATTTTCATCGTTATCAATCGAGTTCAAAGCATCCAATAAAACATTCTCTGCTTTTTTTATCTCACCAATACTTCTGTAAGCTACCCCTAACTCCCGCAAAATATTAATCCGATTGTTTTTATCTGTTCCTGGTTCCATCAGCAAGCGTTCCAGTAAATCAATGCGTTCTTGCTTTTCAGGTAAATCTAAACTTTCTAATATTCTTTCAGAATTAAGAGTTATGTCAATTGCTAACTCTCTAGTAGATTGGGCTGTTTGAAAATAAAAAACTCCCTTTCTCCATGCCCAAAAATCTGGGGCGTATTGTGCTAAACGTTTTAGTGCATCATCTTGTAAAAAAATCAGTATTGGGTGAGGAACACTATTTGTAAAAGCATCCCGAATAAAATTTAGGTCTTGGAGTACGGCAGGATATTCACCAAATAACCCAATAGATTTTTCTAACCCAATAATAATTAAGACTAATTTTTTATTTTCTTCTCTTGGGATTTTTTGTAGTTCTTCAAAAATAGCATCTCGTAAAAATCGTAAATTTGCATCAGCAAAGTTGCAAATCACAAACTGAATATCTTGACATTGATGATGATTTTTAAGAATTTCAATTAAAGCATTTCTATCTTTAGCAAAGTTGACAGCAACAAATCCAATTGTGAGCTTCTCATCAGCAAAATCAACAAATGTCAACAGTTCCCCTAATGACTGTTGATTAATTTGCATAAAAGCTGAGGTTTCTAAATTCACTTCAGGCATTGTTTGTAGGTGATGTGATTGCTTCTTGGAGAGCATTGATTTTCCTCACAACGGGGTTAACATAATTCCAGCGATTTTTGCCGTTATATTCAAAAACCCAAAGGTTAAATAACATTAACCTGGAGAGTTCATCTTTAGAAACATCTTTATTTACACACACCGCAGCTAAATCAGGATAGTAAGCTGTAGAAATACTCCGCTCAAAATTAAATTGTTCTTGTTTAATAGCATAGGTAAGATCATCATCATTAACCTTACTATGACCGCGAGTTGCTGCTGTGATAAATGCTTGTGATGCTATTTGCATTAACTGACGTACATGACCACCACTCGCTTCAGCTAATTCTGACAATAGCTGTCGAGATTCAAATACTGCATCTATATTAACTCGTTGTTCAACTACACTAGCAATTGCTTTGAGACTATTTTGATTATGTTGTAGATTCACATTATTTTTATCAAATTCATAGATATTTACCATCGGTACAATATTAGGGGTATCGAAGGAATTGGTGAGATTATTTTCAGAATAAACTATAGAAATTGGGGCTGTGTAAATAGTTGTACAATGTATATTTTGTAATTGAGCAGCATAATCACAAAATAAATGTTTGGCTACATTGGGCGGTATTCTGTCTAAGTTATCAAAAATAATCAGAAAACCTTTTTGATATTCTTGAGACCTTTTATATTTTTCTCTTAGTTTAGTGGAAGCATTGCCCAATAATAGATTTATGTCTGCCTGTAAGCGACCGATATTTTTCTGTAAATTTTGACGAATTATAATTTTTTGCTTATCAGCACCTTTAATTTGAGCTTGAATCTTGCCTAATAACTTAGAAAGAAAGGGAATTGTTATTCCTGCTTCCGCTTCAGCCGTCGCACTGACTGATTTTTCCACTGTTTGTTCATTTTCTTGAGTTATTTCTTTAAACCAAGATTCAAAACTTTGCAAAAGCTGATTATCAAAATTTAATTTTAATTTCTGCAATTCCTCAGCAACTTTTTTGATAATTACTAAATATAAATCTGTATATTCTGCGTCTAAAATATCTAATTCTGCATCGGCTTCTATATAAATAATTTTATATTCAGTTTCCCATTTTTTCTGAATTCGTTTTAATTCAGTGCTTTTGCCACATCCCCGATGTCCAGTAAATAATAAGCTACAAAATTCCCCAGGTTCAAGAAAGTCTAAGCGAGTGTTGATACTTTCAATTGCTTCCGTTTTGCGAACTTTTGATAAATCAACATAATAGCGATCAATATCTGTTGCTGCTAGAGGAGCAACATCACAAGCACGAAAAGCAGCTTTGAGATTAGTAGCGCGGTTAGGAGGAAAGGAGTTCATTATCAAGATAATAATTTATATAGATGACTACAAAGGTACATTCTAACAGAAAAAATTGGTTCTGCTTGGACAATTTTAATGGCGGCCATTGCGGCGGCTGTATCTGCGGGAGACAGGGCTGTAGTATAAATCCAACTAGGGGCGCGATTGCGTAAAAAGTCAATGAGAGGAAGGCTACCAGCGACATATCCACCCAAACTCCCCAAGGCTTTACTGGGCGATCGCTTCTTCTATTTTTCCTGTATTGGCGTAGATACCAGCTAATTGGTGCAAAGTCGCGGCTTTACCTTGGACATTACCAATGCTTTCTTTGATTTCTAAAGACTGCTGGTAGTGGGCGATCGCTTCTTCTATTTTTCCTGTATCGGCGTAGATACCAGCTAATTGGTGC
>NZ_KE384623.1:140483-162495 GCF_000426905.1 Dolichospermum circinale AWQC131C | reverse complement strand
AAAGTCGCGGCTTTACCTTGGACATTACCAATGCTTTCAGTGATTTCTAAAGACTGCTGGTAGTGGGCGATCGCTTCTTCTATTTTTCCTGTGTTGGCGTAGATACCAGCTAAGTTATGAATAATTGACGCTTTTTGTGTTTCGTCTATTACTGGACATAGTTCTAGTGCTTTTTGATAATGTTGCTGTGCTTGTTCAATACGACCTAGTTCTTGCTTAGAACGAGCTAAATTAGTAAGGATGCGATAATCTTCAACAATATCTCGTGTATTTTCGCATATATGTAATACTTCACGAAATCGGCTGGTACTAATCCACTTATTTGTGACAACCATTCCCATTTCTGAAGCAATTTCCCCTTGTTTTCCCAACAACGCTAACCGATGAATTTCTAACCTTTCTTCCTCTACTTGAGTTTTTCCTTCTTCCCACCACAGACGATACAACACCTCAGCCGCTTGTTGATGCAAAGATTTCTCTGACCTCTCCCCCAACCCCTCTCCTGCAAGGAGAGGGGAGTTTGATTCCCCCATTCCCTGGGAGGGAAGGGGGGTTAGGGGGGTTAGGTCACTCAATTTCAACGGCAAAATTCTCGGTACTCGCAACGACTGATCAGGACTAACTTCCAACAATCCCAAGGCCACCGCCCGATTGATATAATTTTCCAAATTGGGGATATTTTCACAAACTGCGGTTAAAGCTTCCCTGGGGACTGGTAACTCAAACACCAAACCATGTGACAACATTTCCCCCATCGTTTCATCCATTTGTTGCAGCAAAGCTTCAGCTAAAACCTGTTCTCGCAACTCCACCGCATCAACTTCTAAACGATTGAGAATCGCCTTCACATCAACACTATCATCCCCTCTCTTATCCCCCCTCCTCGCTTGCGGGGAGGGGGTTAGGGGGTGGGGTGCTTGCAAAATCTTATCCAACCATTCCAGCAACCGGGGATTACCATCAGCTAACCTCCGCGCTTGCGATTTCAACGCCTCATCTACCTGAGATTTTGCCTTAAAAGCCTCAAGACGACTACACTTTTTGCTTAAATCTGCCCCCCGCATTCCCTCCAACGGCTGTTTATAGAAATACCGCAACTGGCTAAATTCAAAATCATAACGACAGGTGATAATTAACCGATGATTGGTGTATGTTTCCCGAATTGCCCAAACTAAGGCTGTTAAAACCTCTGCTGCTGCTGTTTTCAGGATAAAGCTATCCTGACGAGATTCTAAATTATTTTCAAAATCATCCAACACCAATAAAAACGGATTTTTCCCAGCGTTCCACAACTGCTGAAATACCCGCTTTAACCTAAATTTCAATTCCTCATCAGGATTTTGTAGCTGTTGGCGTTGTTCGTGATCATCGAATTTGTCCACCAACCGACTCACTAAACTCGGTTCATCAATTCTTCCCACCAACACCACACGCTGAAAATTTGGGAGTCGGTCACATAGTCTAGCTGCTAAACTACTTTTACCTAAACCACCCATGCCATAAATTAATACCCCTATTTTTTCAGTTGATTGTGTCAACGTCCTTAAACAACTTTGCAACTGACGACGACGACCGACAAAACTCTCACGGGTGGGGACTTTCACCTTACCCGCAGGATCTAAAAATTCCGTACTCACAGACAGCGGTGGTGCTGGTTGTCTTCCACGAGTCCGCAATGGTGTCACCAATTCTCCTGGTAAATTATCGGCTGCATATAATCGCAATAAATGCCAATCCCGTGCTTTGTTTTCGATTAATGTTTTATAGGTTATGGCAACTGCTTCGGTGATTTGCTTTCCTGCTGCTAATTCTTCATATAATTTCGCTGCTGCTTCCGTTGCATCAGATTCTAAAACTTTTTGTCCCCATCCCAAAACAGCTTTTGCACCAGCTTGGAGTAATTCTTCCGCCATTGAAGGGACTGAACCATAATTATCATCTTTACTTCCAGCTTGTCCAGTGCGACAACCAGACAGGAAAATCAATTTGGGTAATCGGAATTGTAGTGCTTGTTTGAAATCTTCTGCACTCGCATAAAAAGCTTCTCCGGTTTCGGTTTCGGTAATGAATTGGGGTTGTCCGTTGGTAATTGTGGCATGACCGGTAATATGGAAAATATCAAAATAATCTTTACCGTAATCTGCGACTAAATAACCCAATTCCGATAAACAACCGCTTTCTTCCACTGTCAAAGCTAAAGGTTGTCTTCCTGTCGCTTTTAAAATTTGCCCTTCTTCTGCTTCATAATCTAATTCAGGTTCTACTCCTTGGGGGGAAGTAGCCATAAATAAAACTTGCAAAGCCCGGTTTTCTGGGGTTTTCTCTACAGACAATGTTTTTACAGAGTCCGATGATACCCACCGGACGGGAATAATTAACCGTTGAACGAGAAAGGTTTTACCATCGTGCAGGACTTCCCAAGGTAAATGATTGAGAGACTTTCCAGAATTTAGAGACGTTGTATTATTTTGTAGAGACGTTCCATGGAACGTCTCTACATTCTCGACAGAGGTACGAATGGCTAAAATGATTCCTTGACCCTGATGTTGATGTTGATTGATGAGGTTTTGTAACCATCTGTCACTCCCATCTAACCACCTATACAGATGCTTTCCTGTGACTGCGTAATCTTCCGCAAAGGAGGAAACGTAATAATCTCTTTCTGCTAACTCGATTAAATTAGTAATTTCGCTCAGATCGAGTGTGCGTCTTTCGTATTGGTTGTAATTATCAGTAAAGTAGCGTAACTCTACATAATTACCGTCAACGGCTTTTAGGTCAAGGTGAAGAATCTGCACGTTATGATTCTAAAATTTGGCGAATTTGTTCAATTGTAGCATTTTCTAACAACAATCGTCTACCGTTTCGGCCGACAATCAGAACTTTAGCAATCTTTTTACCAGACTGTTTTTGTTTATACTCTTGATACCATTTGCGGATTTGTTCAGCAATGGCCAGAGTTCCACCCACAAGACCAACTATAGTGGCTACAGTGGTAATTACTGCCTCTTTTTCGATTTCTTCTGAATTTACGGTATAGTTACCAGTTATACCCTCAATTGCCAAAAGTTCTTCTGTGGCTGTAATTGCGTTTTCACCTTCAATAGCAAATTTAATTTCTGTCATAAATTTACCTAAAAATACTTAATTTTTATTCCTATTGCTCACTACTTTAAAATATTCAGGACTTACGCAACTGGCACATTGGTAGGGTGCGTCAGATATCAACAATCTGTTTATTTGCATGATTTATGCAGTAGTAAAACACTCTACCACAGATTTTTGGCGTGACACTTGCGTAAGTTCTAATATTAAATATAATGAGAAATATTTCCCATTTAGGTATTTACAATTTTTGCATATTGTGACTAAAAGGATCAAAATCTCTAGGAAATTTGGTACTTTCATCATAATATGCACCATGTAAATTCGCGCCATAGAACTTGGTGTAATGCAGTCTAGCACCTCTAAGATTTGCTTCAGTTAAATTAACACCAGATAAATTCGCTCTAGTTAAATTGGCCTGGGCTAAATTCGCTCTACTCAAATTCGCTCCCCACAGTTTAGCTTTGGCTAAATTTGCTTCGCTTAAATCTGCTCCCCATAAATTAATTCCTGGTAAATAAGCATTAATTAGTTTAGCTTTGACTAGTTTAGCCGAAACGAAATATCTTTCTCCCGCAGCATAACGCCGTTTTAGTTCCTCAGTGTCCATATCTTGTTAACCTAATTGAGTAACAAAACCTCTATCTCCACAATATACTCTCGGTCAATCAATTTTGGATTTTGGATTTTGGATTTTAGATTTTCCTCTTCTTATTCTGACCGAAAATAATGGGATACAAGCCCAGTCCTTCTAGGAGAGAAATTACCAAGTAACAACGACTTACAAAAGTTAGTTATGACTCAAGCCAAGAAAATTTTGGATTTTGGATTTTAGATTTTAGATTTTAGATTCAGCAAGCCCTAAATAATAAAAACGCCTGAGTTTTTTCTAACCCAGGCGTTTTCCGTATAACTTTATACTACTTTACTAGTTTTGTGACATTTTAGACTCGCAACTCCAATAACGGGAAGTATAAGCAGTGCGAGGGAAGTTGTAACAAGTATCAAGTAAAGTGGTATCACTCCTTGCATTTACTAATTATACTTGTTTGAACACCAAACAGCTAGTGTAGAGAGTGACACTTTCTTAACTGACACTAAATGTTCTCTAAATAACTTTAACTTCGATTAAGAGTCTTTGGCTATCAGTAATTTTTACATTGTCAAAAGTTTACATACTTCAGCGTCGGTTGTTTGCTGAAAATCCTCGTACCAAATCCCAATTGCATACAAATCTGCTGGTGTTATTACGGATACAACCTGATCTACCTCTGCTCTTAATTCTTCACAAGTAGATACCGCCGCCACGGGAACAGCTACTACAAGCCTCCGGGGTTGTTGTTTTTTCAATGTAGCGATCGCTGCTCGGATAGTAGCACCCGTAGCAATACCATCATCAACTAAAATAATAGTACGATTCTTTACTTCTAAAGGAGGAAGATCACCGCGATAAGCATGGTTACGTCGGTCTAATTCCCGTATTTCCATTGCTACTACTTCATCAATAGTTGCTTGGGAAATCTGCAATGAATCTACGACATTCTCATTCATAACACGGACTCCTCCGGTCGCAATAGCCCCCATGGCCAATTCCTTGTGTCCAGGTACACCTAGTTTCCGCACCAAGCAGATATCTAAGGGTGCATTAAGTTCCTTTGCTACCTCATAAGCCACAGGTACACCACCACGGGGAAGCCCTAATACTAAAATATCAGGACAATGGGCATATTCTGTTAACTGAGCAGCTAACAGTTTTCCTGCTTCCGTGCGATTATGGAATTTTTTAAGCATATTATTATACCTCGTTATGAAAATAAGTCTCTAATTGAAGCTAGAAATTTGATCGTTAATCCCGTAATGACACTATAAAGACAAAATTCCCCCTCTAATTTGAGGGTAGCAATAAAATCCGAGGAATTGTTAAATCAAATTACCAACCAAAACTTTATTAGAGGTTTTATTCTTAAATTTTATCTCAATTTTTTGAGCTAAACTAAAGAGAGTGGGATGATCTCTGGTAGTAAGTTCTCTAAATTACACATCTACATAACTCCAGTAAAAATGTCTGAAGATGCCCATAAATCACCTGAAATCCAAGAAGTAATTGGATTAAAGCCGCAACACTTTGCTGACTTAGTTAGAGCCGCACAATTAATTTTTGACCCGACTGCGGGAGTTACCGGCAGAAATGTTAAAATTGATTGGCAGGATTTTGGTATTCCTAGAAATATAGAAGATAATCTCAGAATTATCGGGGAAGAATTTCAATATGCTTCTCCCCATGTTTCTGCTGATATTATTTGGGGTAAATTAACTACAGAAACTCGAATTTGGTTTCTGAAAAACAAAGATCAATTGTGGCAATTTGAGGAAATTTTACCTGCACTTGACGAAGATTAACTATTGCCAAAAATATCTTGATCAAGTAGGATATATATATTTTCTATCCTACTTGTTTATTAGAAGAAAATGTTGATAAAAATTGCCAATACCCAGGTTTTAGTAGGTTCGTTATTTTTGATATTTCCATTAATAATATCAGGTTTAAATAACTCTGATGTTGCTTTAGCCGCAAGTAAACAAAAATATAGTAATTCAATTACTAATCAGCAAATAGTTGTTAATAAAACTGAATTTGGAGTCAGGATAATTAACTCATCAGGAAAGGTCAATTTTTTTCCAACAACTACCGTTCCCTTAAAAGAAGGTGATGCTTATGGTTGGAGAATTACACTTGATAAATATTCGGGTAAAGTCCAATGGAGAGAGGTTTTAACTTTACCAAAAGCTCCCGAAACTTGGATCACAGAAAATCGTGAAAATATCTCCATATCAAAAAATGGAAAAACGGCAACTTCGACCCGAATCCAAACACCTATTAATGGTGTGATTGAAAATTTCTGGACTATTTCTCCTGGAGATCCTTTAGGTAAACATCAAATACAAGTTTATATTGATGAGCGTTTACTGGGGACTTTTGAATTTGAAATAGTCCCATTTTAAAATAACCATTTTGTGATAGATGTAAATATAGGATATTTTTTATCAACTAATTATGTCAATCACATCTTACATTTTTCTAGCTGGTGCTAGTCGCGGTGTTGGCCAAGAAATCGCTAAATATTTGACAGCACAGGAAATTCAAGTTAAAGCACTTGTGAGAACAGAAACCGCTGCTGTAGAACTAAAAGCAATGGGTATTCATCCAGTTTTAGGAGATGCTTTAAATGCGGCAGATGTTGAACAGGGAATGTTAGGAAATGAACCTATTCAAGCGGTTATCAGTACATTAGGAGGTTTACCGACAGATGATATCAAACCCGATTATATCGGTAATAAAAACCTGATTGATGCCGCAGTTAAAGCGGGAGTAAAAAAGTTTATTTTGGTAACTTCTATTGGGAGTGGTGATAGTGTGGTAGCTTTACCACCCCAAGCATTAGCAGCACTCAAACCCGTTTTAATTGAAAAAGAAAAGGCTGAACAATACCTGATTTCCAGCGGACTGAACTATACAATTATTCGTCCTGGTGGTTTAAAATCAGAACCTGCTACCAACAACGGAATTTTAACTGAAAATCCTCAAATTGTGGGGACTATTCATCGTGCAGATGTTGCTAAATTAGTTTGTCGTTGTTTAAATTCTCCTAATTCTGATCAGAAGATATTATCAGCCATAGATCGAAATATGGTATATCCAGGATTACCGGAATTTGTGGAATTTAATTTAGATTAGGGATTTTTGAAAAATAAATCATCTAATTTATTAATTTATTAGGGTGTGTTAAAGTTGAAGATAACACACCCTATAGTTGAGGATCTTTTTTTAATTGTCAGTTCCTTAGTTATTATTGATGTTGAGGACGGAGGACTAAAGTCCTCACTACTAACTAAATTTAAACAGAAAATACTACTCGAAAACCACAAATTCGTAAACCACCGTCTGCTTCATTCCAACTTCTACTAGCGCTGCGACAAAGTTCCGCGTTAAAATTCCACGCACCACCCCTTAAAACTCGACGATGTTGATCACCACCATTTTCCCAGACACTACCATCTATAGGCGCTCCATGATAGTTATTATGCCAAGGATCGGCACACCATTCCCATACTAAACCGTGCATATCATATAAACCAAAAGCATTTGCAACTTCAAAATAACCAACATTTGTTGTTTGTTTACGAAATCTACTTTTTCGTTCTCCAACATAAGTATCACTACCACTACAGTTAATTAAATCGGAGGTAATTGTTTCTCCAAAATGAAAAGATGTGGTAGTTCCTGCACGACAAGCATACTCCCATTCTGCTTCACTAGGTAGACGATATTCTCTACCAGTTTTAATTTTTAATCTAGCACAAAATTCTACAGCTTCATACCAAGAAACATTTTCTACTGGCAGATTTGTACCTTTAAATTTCGAGGGGTTGGGATGTAATTCTTGTTGAACTTTTGGTAAAGCTGCTACTATTCTCCATTGTGCTTGAGTAATAGGATATTTAGCCATAAAAAAAGATGGAACTATTACTTGATGTTGGGGACGTTCATCACTATCACCTTCACAAACAGGAGAACCCATGATAAAAGTCCCATTAGGAATTGATACCATTTCCAAAGTTGTATTTCGGCCTAATTCCTCATGAAAATATTTAGAATTACGTCTATCACGGTTAACTTCTCTCCCAGTAGTGTCTACAGTAATGACATAAAAATCAAAGTTATACAAAGGAGGTAAGGGAACAATAATTTTGGTGGGAGGTGGTGGAGGTAATGGTGTTAATGGTGGTTTAGAAACAGGGGGGAATTTAATGACAACGGGGGATTTAGCAAAATTCAAATCATGTAAAACATCCATTGCTGACTGATATCTATCACTAGCAAAATGTTGGAGTAATTTATTTAAAATTTGCTTAAATTCATCACTAATAGTAATTCCTTTAAGTTGTAAACGTTCCTTCCATAACCATTTAGCATTCATAGCATCATAAAGATGATCTTTTAGTTGTCCATAATCATCTTGTAATGGTAAATCTTGAGTTAATAACCGCACACAAGTTACACCCAAAGCATATAAATCACTTGCTTGACAAGCAAACCCGGCCATTTGTTCTGTTGGTGCATAACCGAGAGTATAAATAGCTGTTGCTTGTCTAGCTAGACTAGTTTGAGTAACTTGTTTTGCACCACCAAAATCAATTAAGACCGGTTTTTTATCACTATCTCGACGAATAATGTTTTCTGGTTTAATGTCGCGGTGAATCACATTGTGTTTGTGAACAAAATCTAAAACTGGTAATAAATCAGTCAAAAGTTGACGAACTTCTATTTCACTATAAGCTTGATTTTGCAGTTCTTCTAGAAGAGTTTTACCAATTATAAATTCCTGGACTAAATACAAACTAGAACCTTGTTCAAAATAAGCCAAAAGTCGCGGAATTTGGGAATGATTTTCTCCCAAATCATACAATCTAAAAGCTTCTTCTTTAAAAAATTCCGCAGCTTTAGCACGTTGTCCAGTTCCTTGAACTTGGGGGAAAAATTGCTTAATAACACAGGGTGCATTAAGTCTATCTACATCTTCAGCAGCGTAGGTTCTGCTAAAACCACCTTCACCTAATAATCTTAAAACCCGGTAACGGTTTCGCAGCATTTCTCCAAAGTTACTTTCTTGACAACTTTGGCAAAATTTAGAGGTTTTCGGATTAAAGGGGTTAGAACAATTGGGATTTTGACAAATTTGCATAGAACTTGGGAAAATAGCATCCTGTAAAAGTAGTCCCCAATTTTATTAATTTGTCAAAACAATATTGATTGTTGTTAGAAAAAAATAGTCAAAATATAAATTAGTTTATGGGGGAAAGTGAAAAAATCTGAGTTGTGATTTACTTATAAATAACACTTTGGGCTAGAAAAATCTGTGCTGTTTGTTGCACAGATTCTAATTTTTTTCCCAGTCCATTTCCTGTAAGTTGGGTTAAGCAATAGCGCAACGGAACGCTCATGTTGGGTTTTATACTTCAACCCGACCTAAATCAAAGCTTTTTCCAATTTGGACTAGGTATTGTAAGAACCAAAACTTTCTAGGAAAATTGCGGATATTATGGTAAATTTACTGGAAAGTCAAGGGAAAATACATAAATTCTCTTTTATACTATTGAATAATTTGATAATCACAGTTGTAGTAGATTTGACAAGATTTTATAATTTTGGTATGTCTATGGATGTTTTAGAAATGTACTTTAACTTTTTTTATGTCACATTCTCCTACACCAGATAAAGATTTAACTCAGCAATTCTCTAAATTAATAGGGATATTAAAGAATAATCCCATATTAATTAATATTATAGTGGCACTAGGAACGGGATCAATTTCATGGGCATTTTATTCGAGTGATTTTCAAAACCAGACGTATCAAGAAGCAAAAATTAATTTGGAAGAAGTGTGTATACATGAGACAACTAAAGAAGCATTCAGGAAGAGATATCCAAACAAGAACTTAGAAGATTATGACTTAGCTACCCCTTCCCACAAGTTAATCACGGATAAGCCACTGGTTTATCCAGTATTTCGATGGGTATGTGAGTTCAAAACAAAAGGAAGTATTCATGGTATTGATCAACAGGAGCGTCTTCCAGTAGGCCTTGATTTGGATAAATATTGTCTACAAACATACAAGGATCAATCATTGAAGAAAGCAACTCATCGAAATTACAAAGATCCTAATTCTTTGTATTGTGTTAACCCTAATTGAGAATACACAGTTATTAGCATAACAAGTGCTAAAGAACCACAATAAATAAAATCAATAAAGACCTAGATTTGTGGAGATTTAGCACTGCTAAACCGCTCCGTATTCAGGATATCTGAGATTGTGGGATAGGATTTCAAGATTGGGAAAATACCTACTTCACAAGAATTTAAACTTCACAAATTAACTCACCGGCTTTTTTAGTAAAACGACTGTTTTCTCGATAATCTACCCGACAGTCTATAACTGCTGGAACATCTTGATCGAGCGCTTCTTTCAGCATAGGAACTAAATCTGTAGCAGATTCAACTCGATAACCTTTTAATCCCATACTTTCAGCAAATTGGACAAAATCAGGATTACCAAAATGAACAAAAGATGAGTTACCTTTACCAAATTGATTTTCTTGTTTCCACTCAATTAAACCATAGCCACCGTCATTAAAAATCAGAGTTACAAAGGGAGTTCCCACTCGCAAAGCTGTTTCTAATTCTTGACAATTCATCATAAAACCACCGTCACCAGTTGCAGCGACAACTTTACGATTTGGATAGACTAATTTTGCGGCCAATGCACCAGGAATAGCAATACCCATAGCCGCAAAACCATTAGAAATAATGCAAGTATTGGGGCTATGACAATGATAATGTCTAGCAATCCACATTTTATGTGCGCCAACATCAGAAATCACAATATCATCTGGTCCCATAACCTGCCGCAAATCATAAATTAATTTTTGCGGTTTAATAGGAAATTGATCATCTTGGGCATATTCTTCATAATCAGCCCGAATATTAGGACGTAAGCTGATAGAATAGGGATTGGGTTTATTTTGTCTATCTGCTAATTTTAAGATCTCATTCAGGGAATCAGAAATGTCTCCTACTACTTCCAATTTGGGAATATAACTACTGTCAATTTCTGAAGACGTTGCTGCAATATGAATAATAGGAATTGTCCCTTCAGGATTCCATTTTTTAGGAGAAAATTCAATTAAATCATAACCAATAGCTATGACTAAATCTGAATTATCAAAGCCGCAGGTGATAAAATCCCGTTGTTGTAATCCCACAGACCAAAGTGCTAAAGGATGAGTGTAGGGAATCACACCTTTACCCATAAAAGTATTCACAACAGGAATATTCATTTGGGTAGCAAATTGTGTTACTGCGTCGCTAGATTGGGCGCGAATTGCACCATTTCCTACTAAAATGATGGGATTAACTGCTTGGGAAATTGTCGCAGCAGCAGCGCGAATACTGGCAAAGGAAGCATAGGTTTTTTCACTATTATCCTTATTTAAAGGTTTCCCTTCTACGGGCATAGCGGCTATATTTTCCGGTAAATCAATGTGTACAGCACCAGGTTTTTCTGTTTGCGATCGCTTGAAGGCTTTTCTGACGACTTCTGGTGTAATACTTGGTCTAACAATCTGTTTATTCCACTTAGTAACGGGGGCAAACATAGCCACTAAATCCAAATATTGATGAGATTCAATGTGCATTCTATCTGTTCCTACCTGGCCGGTAATTGCCACTAATGGCGCACCATCTAGATTAGCATCTGCCACCCCTGTCATTAAATTAGTTGCCCCAGGACCAAGAGTAGAAAGACAGACTCCGGCTTTTCCTGTTAACCTACCATAAACATCGGCCATGAATGCAGCACCCTGTTCATGACGGGTAGTAATAAATTGAATTGATGATTTTTTTAAAGCTTCTAAAACGTGCAGATTTTCTTCTCCAGGAAGTCCAAAAACATATTGAACTCCTTCGTTTTCTAAACACTGTACTAATAATTCTGCGGTATTCATAAGTTTGGTAATTGGTGATTACTATTTCACTAAATTTCTAAGTTTCTAATAACGAACCACAGAGGCACGGAGAACACAGAGAGAAAATACTATGTTTCCTTTACTTGACCCAAATAGTTTTTACATTGACAAATTCATGTAAGCCTTGAATACTTAATTCTCTGCCATAGCCAGAACGTTTAATGCCACCAAAAGGTAAACGGGGATCAGATTTGACCATGCTGTTAATAAATACTGCCCCGGCTTCGATTTCTTGAATTAGGCGATTTTGTTCTTCTGTATTTGTTGTCCATGCACTTGCACCTAAACCAAAGGGAGTATCATTAGCTAATTTAATCGCAGTGTTGATATCAGGAACTCGGAATAATAATGCCACAGGTCCAAAAAATTCTTCTTGGGCAATTGGTGTATCTACAGGAATATCTATGATAATTGTTGGTGGGTAAAAGTTCCCCGACATTTCTGTTAAAGGATGTCCACCTGTGAGGATTTTACCGCCACTTTTGACGGCTTTTTTCACTTGTTGGTCTAATTCTTGGAGAATATTGGAAGTTGCTAAGGGTCCTAAATCTGTATCTTGGTCCATGGGATTACCAATTTTTAGAAATTGGAATTTTTCTAACAGCAATTTTTGAAATTTATCAGCAACAGCCTCAGTAATAATAAAGCGTTTGGCCGCAATACAAGATTGTCCGTTATTCAACATTCTCGCTGTCACCGCAGTAGAAACTGCTGTTTCTAAATCAGCACTTTCTAAAACTATAAATGGGTCACTTCCCCCCAATTCTAAAACAGTTTTTTTGATTTGTTTCCCAGCTGCAACGGCGAGAGATATCCCTGCTGGTTCACTACCTGTTAAAGTAGCGGCTTTAACTCGATCATCGGCCATTAAATCAGCAACTTGATCTGCACCAATTAATAATGTTTGAAATACACCAGCAGGAAAACCAGCACGATGAAAAATGTCTTCAATTGCCAATGCACATTGTGGTACATTGGAAGCGTGTTTGAGTAAGGCTACATTGCCCGCCATCAGTGCCGGTGCTGCAAACCTGAAAACTTGCCAAAAAGGAAAATTCCAGGGCATGACGGCGAGAATAACCCCTAACGGCTGATATTTTACAAAGCTATGACTAGCATCAGTTTTAACAGTGACATCAGCCAGAAAACTAGGAGCATTTTCGCCATAATAACGACAAACAAGGGCGCATTTTTCGACTTCAGCAATGGCAGCTTTTAATGGTTTACCCATTTCCAAAGTCATTAATTTCCCCAAATCTGCCTTTTCTTGGTCTAAAATAGTCGCTGCTTGTTCTAACCAGTGAGACCTCTCTAAAAAACTTGTTTGACGGTATTCTTGAAAAGCCTTTCCTGCTAAATCTAATTTAGCAGCAATTTCCATTTTTTGTAACGGCTCAAAAATTTTCAGTGTTTCCCCGGTATAGGGGTTAATAGTAGCTATAGCCATTATCTGACCTCTGAATAAAAAAATAGTCTCAATAATTCGTAATTTAATTATTCTCTATTCTTTTTTGCCTATCATTTATGATCTAACACATTCATAACTCATATTTTAGACATTTTGGCTGAAAAATATTCACAAGCTGAATAGGAAATTAACAGTTACATTGGTGGTAATTCTAAAGGAATATTCCCCAATAATCCTTTCCGAAAATCGGTGATCATTTGTCTAGCTGTACGTTCTATGTCTCCTTTGTAGCGATGTTCTGCTAAAGCTTGTAAATACGCTTCCCCTGTGTGGATAACAGAGTCAAGATCATATCGTGTTAGTAATGGATGGGGTGGTAAAAATTTTGGGTATGTTTCCTGAAGTTCATTAAGTATATCTACGAATGCAGCGGCGATGAGTTGGTTATCATAGGATGCTTCACCGATATCATCACAAATGGCTAATTTCACTCCTGCGGCCTGGCTATCGAGTCTAGCGGGGATGACACCCGGTGCATCTAATAATTCTAGCTGATCCGAAATTCTGACCCATCGTAGTTGACGGGTAACACCGGGACGGGCAGCACTTTCTACCACTCGTTTACCTATGAGACGGTTAATTAGAGCCGATTTACCGACATTGGGAAAACCAATAACCACAGCGCGGACGGGACGGGGTAACATTCCCCGTTCTTGACGACGTTTGTTAAGTTCTATACCTGCGATTTGGGCGGCTTTGGCGATCGCTGTAATGCCCTGTCCATGTTGAGCATCGGTAAAATATGGAACTTCACCCTGATTTTTAAACCACTCTATCCAGCGCGATCGCACCTGTGGTAAAATCATATCTACTCGGTTAAGTACCAGTATCCGCGTTCTTGTTCCCACCCATTCATTCATTTGTGGATGGTTTGTTGCTAGGGGAATACGAGCATCTCGTACTTCTAAAACCACATCTACCCGTTTTAGCTGTTCCTTGAGATTCTTTTCAGCTTTGGCGATGTGTCCAGGATACCATTGGATTAGATTTAATTTGTAGTTTTGTGTAATAGACATTTATTGTTAGTTGTTAATCGTTAGTTGTTCGTTGTGACTAATAACTTCCCATATTAGTTAGATTGATGTAAAATTAATCTGTTACCATCGGGGTCATAGGCGTAAATTTCTTTACCATGGGAAGCAGTATAAATTATTCCCGGTGGGGGATAACCTAAAGATGTCAAGTAAGATATGGCGCTTTCTAAATTATTGACTTCTAAACACAAACTTAGGGGACTTTGGGAATTAGTGACAAATTCTGCTGCGTTAACTGGTTTGGGTTGAAAAATGCCTAATTTTAAACCAGGGATTTCAAACTCAGCATAAATACGGGGGATGAGTTTTTTTGGTTCTTGTTCTAGTAATTGAGTATAGAAACTAAGGATACAATCAAAATTAACTGTAGCTATGGTGATGATTATACTATTATATTGCATATTTAGGAGTTGCTGAAGAAATAACGTCTTTGGGTTTGAGGACTTATTGCTGGAAGTGATAATTATTTTAATAATGTGATTATCAAAACTGAGTTAATTAGGACTTAGGCAAGTGTCACAAAAAATTATCATATCATTTGTTTGTAGTCAGGGCTTTAGCCCTGATCTTATTTTCCTATGATAGATAAATTATCACATTTGTTTGTAGTCAGGGCTTTAGCCCTGATCTTATTTTCCTATGATAGATAAATTCTGACAAAAATTATCGTGGCATAATATCATCTAGACGCAGTTGTAAAGAAGGTAAAAGAGAAGATTTGATATATTCTCCTAAACGATATTGTTGCTGACTATAATCTTCCCCAATTAATTGACAAACTGTAAATGTCGGTTGCTTTGGTTTACCAATGAAAACCACTCCTCCCAAACCTCGATAATCAACAATCCAATATTCAGAAATTCCTAATAAAGCATATTCTTCAACTTTACGAGCATAATCTGTTTCCCAGTTAGTGCTGACAACTTCAACCACTAATTTAATTGATTGTCCTAAAGCAATAATTGGTTGATGTTCCCAAAAAGGCTCATGGTGCAGCAAAGTTTCATCTAATACTACAATATCAGGTCGTCGGGCTGTGGCTATTTCTGCAAAAGGACGGATAAGACAGGTACGAGGGATAAACCAAGGAAGTTGTGCATTAGTAATAGCAATACCCAGTTGAGTTGCTATTTTACCACCGACGGTTTCGTGGGGTCCTGTTGGTTCCATGTCAATCAATTCTCCGTCTGCAAGTTCATAGCGGGGGTTGTTACTGTATTCAAGGATGAAATCTGCAAAAGTTAATAATTTTGTTAATGCTTGAACCATAACTCACCTCCATCTTTATTGATTATGATTATTGATTATGATCCGTTACGGTCACTAGTTGAGTTAAATGCTTGAGAACACGCAATACATCATATAATTCATTGCCAGGATTACGCATTAAGAAACCTTTTGATAAAGAATAACGAGTAGGTTTTCCTTTGACTAATTTCACAAAAATAAACTGGCTACCTGTAGCAATCATCCCAAAACTGGGTTGATCATGATAGGGATTACCTAACATATATGATAAAATTTGCGCTAGTCCTTCTTCAATAGAAAATGAAGCTTTTTTTGACTCAATAATCATCACCCATAATTGATTTTTTAAAACTAAAATATCCATTCTCCCTTTAATAATTACATTTTCATCTGGTACAGCAATATCTATAGATTCTTCCGATTTTACATAAAAAGGAGATAGGTAAAAATCGCCGATAAAAAGTATTGGATCTACAATTGCCATTCTGACAATATCTTCTAGTAATGGTGAATAATTGAGAAGATTCAAATAACCAGCTTTTACTTTGTCTAAAAGTTGTTTATCTAAATCTGTAATTTCTGGTAATCCTGCTTGCCATTCCCAGAAAAATTGTCCATCTAAAACTAACTCAATGCCAAAATTATCAATTAAGTAGCGTAAATTAATATCTTTTTCTGGGAGTGTTTGTGTCATTATTTGGTTGGTGATTGGTAATAGGCAGCAATATTTAATATTTTATTTAGAACCGCTATAATCATTTAATGCTTGTTTTAATTCCTCCACTAGCTGGAAATATCATCATATACTTGGTATTATGGAAATTTATTGATCTCAATATTTACCGCTGGTGAAGGAAAAAGAATTTAAAAAAAGGCAAATATAGAAGAGAATTATGGGATATCCTGAGATCAATAGGACAGATATTCGCCAAATTAAAGTAGAATGAAGCTGGCAGAAAGAGTAAGTAGGGTAACACCTTCCATCACCTTAGCCATTACAGCTAAAGCTAAGGCTATGAAGGATAAGGGTATAGATGTTTGTAGTTTTAGTGCTGGAGAACCGGATTTTGACACCCCAGCGCACATTAAAGCCGCAGCCTCAAAGGCTTTGGCTGAGGGTAAAACCAAATACGGTCCAGCCGCAGGAGAACCAAAGTTAAGGGAAGCGATCGCTCGCAAGCTAAAAAATGATAATGGTCTTAATTATAAGCCAGAAAATGTCATTGTCACCAATGGTGGTAAACATTCTCTTTACAATTTAATTGTAGCACTGATTGATCCCGGTGATGAGGTGATTATCCCCGCTCCATACTGGTTAAGTTACCCCGAAATGGTAACTTTAGTCGGTGGGAATTCAGTGATTGTAGAAACAGACGCTTCTACAGGGTACAAAATCACCCCAGAACAACTGAAACAGGCCATTACCCCAAAAACTAAGTTATTTGTCCTTAACTCCCCTTCCAACCCCACCGGGATGGTATACACGGCGGCGGAAATTAAGGCTTTAGCACAGGTAATAGTTGATGCAGATATCTATGTGGTTTCTGACGAGATCTACGAGAAGATTCTCTATGACGGTGCAGAACATATCAGTATTGGTGCTTTAGGTGAAGAGATTTTTAACCGGACTTTAATCAGTAACGGTTTTGCTAAAGGTTACGCAATGACAGGTTGGCGCTTGGGTTACTTAGCCGGACCTGTAGAAATTATCAAGGCCGCTAGTACCATCCAAGGACATAGTACCTCAAATGTGTGTACTTTTGCTCAATATGGAGCGATCGCTGCTTTGGAGGGTTCTCAAGACTGTGTAGAGGAAATGCGTCAAGCCTTCGCTAAACGTCGTCAAGTCATGTTAGACAGACTCAACGCTATTCCTGGTTTGAGTACCGCTAAACCCGACGGTGCTTTTTACCTATTCCCAGATATCAGCAAAACCGGCTTAAAATCCCTGGAATTTTGTGACGCATTATTAGCCGAACATCAAGTTGCAGTTATTCCGGGCATAGCTTTTTGTGCTGATCATAACATTCGTCTTTCCTATGCTACGGATTTGACGACCATTGAAAAGGGAATGGATAGATTAGAGAAATTCGTGCTTTCTCGCATCTAATTAAGTGATTATACTGAATTATTCTCAGATTGCATAGGATAATTTATCTGACAAGACCGACGCTTTCAGAACCAAGAGAGGAGTTTGGGAAATGTATTAATCTTTATCTGCGGCTAATAATTCTGGATATTTGATTCTATGTAGCCTGATATTAACTTGGTAATAAACCCATTTCCTGTAAACCCTGATGAAGTCGTTGTGCTTCTTCGGGGTTATATAGTTCATGGAGAGAAATAGCATATTCAAAAGCTTCTAAACTAGCGGAAACATGACCAATTTTCAACAACACAACCCCCAAATTTTGATAAGCTTCTGCATAATCAGGATTGAGATTAATAGCATGATTATAGCAATCAATAGCCAGGGAAAATAATCCCATAGCTTTACATACCATCCCCAAATTATAATAACCAATTACGAAATTAGGATCAATTTTGATAGCTGTTTCATAAGCAATTTTTGCTGCTGGTAAATCTCCAAGATTTTTTAATAAATTTCCCAAATTATTATATCCTCCTAATTTTAGAAGTGGATAAATAGGTAATTTTACCGCAGCTTGATAATGATGAATAGCTGAGGATAGATCTTGTAAATGTGTATAACCAATTCCCAAATGATAATGTAATTCATACAAAATATCATCATTTATATCTTGATTAAATTGATTAGTAATTAATTGATTTAACCCTCGATTTAATAAATCCATACCTTGATTAATTTTGTGATTATGCACATACAAAGCCCCCAATTTACTACAAACATAAGCATCATGGGGATGATTTGCAAAAAATTCCTCCATTGCTGCGGAGGCCTTAGCATATTTATCCACTGCATTAATCACAGATTTTTGATAACCAGTATGCAGAATTGCTACCCCTGGTAAATAACCAACTTCCCAAGATGGTTCTTGAGTTAAAATTGTCGTCACACTATCATCAATTAAAGCATGATAAGGGCGATCAAAATATATATTTGGATGATTACGAAATAGTCGAGAAACCAGAGAATAAGGTGATTGTGTAGAACCGACTTCTTGACGCACCAAATTAATAACAAGATATTCTTCCTTAACCATAACTAATTTAAGTAAAGGAATAATTTCTGAGGTTAAAGTTTCATCAGCATCTAAAACCAAAATCCAATCACCAGTCACATATTTTAAAGCCTGATTTCGAGCCGAACTAAAATTATTATTCCAAGTAAAATAATAAACCCTAGCCCCAAATTGTTCAGCAATTTGAGGAGTTTTATCAGTTGAACCCGTATCCAGAACCACAATTTCATCAACAAAACCTTTCACACTTCCCAAACACCTTGGTAGAGTAGTTTCTTCATTTTTGACAATCATACACAGGCTAATTTTCATCTCGTAAAACCATAGTATTTACAAAGTTAACCAATAATACAAAACCAACTATCATCCAAGACAATTCACTTGTAAGTTCTCCTTGTCTCTCTAGTTTGTATTTCCTAAAAAAGATTTTCTTAAAAAACATATTTAAACAGGATGGAAATAATCATAAATATCTCGCGCTAACCGCGAACCAATTCCGGGAACTTCGGTTAATTGTGTAAATGTCGCTTGACGAATATAATCAACGGAGCGAAAATGAGCTAATAGTAACTTTTGTCTATGTTGTCCTAAACCTGGAATTTCATCTAAACGAGATCGTTTTAATTGATCACTTCTTTGTTGACGATGAAAACTCACAGCAAATCTATGGGCTTCGTCTCGTAATCTTCTTAATAATTGTACTCCTGGTTGTTCTGGATGAGTTTTTAAAGGTTGAGATGAATTTGGTAAAAAGATTTCTTCTTGCTTTTTAGCTAAACTAATAACCTGCAAATCTGCTAATAAATTCATTTCTGTTAAAATACCCACAACAGCAGATAATTGACCCTTACCACCATCAATCATAATTAAATCTGGCCAGTCAGAATTACCTAATCTTGTTAATTGGGGATTTTCAATATATTTTCTAAATCTTCTGTTAATAACTTCAGATAAACTAGCGAAATCATCTGAATGTCCAATTGTAATATTAGGGTTTTTAATTTTGTAATGTCGGTAATGTTGTTTGGCTGGTAAACCATCAATAAATACCACTTGAGAAGCAACAGTATTAGTACCTTGAATATGGGAAATATCATAACCTTCAATACGTTTTGGTAAATCTGGTAAATCGAGAATAGTAGCTAGATCTTGAGTTGCTTGTAGATTGCTACTTGCCAATTTTTGCATTCTTTGTAATTCATATTGGGCATTTTTTTCCACCATTTCAATTAATTCGGCTTTAGTTTGTCGCAAAGGAGCTAAAATTGTCACTTTTTTTCCTTTACGTTCTGTCAAAATATCGGACAGAATTTCACTATCTGGTAAATCATGTTGTACCAAAATTTCGCTAGGAATTTCTATATTTTCCGCTGTTTGGTAATGTTCTTCTAAAACTCGTTGTAAAATTTCTCCAGGTTCAGGGTGAGAGTCAGCAACAAAGGCCAACCGACCAACTAATTGACCAGCGCGAATTTGAAATAATTGAATATAGGCGTGTTGATTATCTGCGGCTAAGGCCACTGCATCTCGTGATACTGTATCATCAGGTAAGGATACTTTTTGATCTGCATTTAGGGATTTTAAAGCAACTATTTGATCACGGATTTTCGCCGCATTTTCAAAATCCAATTCTTCCGCAGACCTTTCCATTTGTTCTGTTAAAATATTAATTAATTCCTGAGTTCTTCCTTGAAAAACCATTGCCACTTTTTGGACAATTTTTCTATATTCTTCTGGAGAAACTAATTTTTGACAAACTCCAGGACAACGACCTATATTATAATTTAAACAAGGACGATCTTTAAACAAGGGCTGTGGTCTTTGTCGCAGGGGGAAAATGCGTTTACATAAATGCACAATTTCCCGTAATAAACCGGAATCTGTGTAGGGTCCGTAGTATTTATCTTTTTTGTGTTTTGCTAATTGACGTTTACGAGTTATAAAAATACGCGGATATTCATCTGACCAGGTAATACAAAGATAGGGATATTTTTTGTCATCTTTGAGTAAAACGTTAAAATATGGCTGATGTTGTTTAATTAAATTCGCTTCTAGTGCTAATGCTTCGGCTTCGCTATCAGTGACGATAAATTCAATTTCTGTCACTAATTTTACCATGGTGTTGATACGTTCTGTTTTATTGCTGGAGTCGCGGAAATAGGAACGGACACGAGAACGCAATTTACGAGATTTACCTATATATATTAGGCGATCGCTGCCATCTTTCATTAAATAAACCCCCGGTTCTGGAGGAATTTCCCCTAGACGATTTTCTAGTTTTTCGGGATTTTTAACTAGTGGTAGTGTTTGCGAATTTATGGTCATAATTGTCATAAATTTAATTTATGTAATTTTAGATAACAAATATTAAGATTTTTTTAAATGGCTCAGTTCATAGCATACTTCTAGACAAGTAAATACACTCCATAGAGAGATGCAAAAAAAGAGAAATAGATTTACATTGATCCTGGTGTGTCGAATAACTGCTTTTTATGAGGTTTAGCTTCATGCTAGACCTTTTTCTTTATGTGAGAAAAAATCCCAAAAGTATAATATTATATATTATTAGTTCTTTCTCATCACCCCATCACGGATTTCGTGAATATTGATATACATACTTTAGACTTTAGATAGATGAATATTAGCATCAATTAACGTACATTCAGTAGTTATGATAAACAATTGGTATATATGTAGGCTTGGTAAACCACTAAGCCTTTTTTATTGTAACTTCTTACTCACCAAAAGCACAAATATTTTCTTTAATTCTACTTTAGGTAGTAGAAATATTTATTAAGATTGAGTAGTGTTAACTTTGATTAATGCCTGAAAAACGTATATGGACTCTGAAAATAATTTCAGAGTCTTTTTTTATTTCAGATTAATTAACAGGGAAACAGTTAAAAACACTATAGTTTCGCCAAATATCATATTTTATTGATTTTGTAAACATCTTAAAGAATGATGAATAGCAATAACATCCGGTTTAAAGTAGTTATATATGGTAAACACCTGGTATATATAGAGGCTTGGCTAACACCCAAGCCTTTTTTATGTTTAATTTACCTGCTAAGATTTTATATACTTTACCCTTTATAGTGTCAATATCTGTGATGACAATGCTATATCATTTTTAGGACAATTTGGACACACTCCATAGGAAGATGATCTATCAGAAGAGTAGGATTAAATTAATTAAGTACGTTGTTAAGCACAGCAATTATGGAGGTTTGGTTGAAAGCGCCAAACCTTTTTTTTCGTTGTAACTACATGAAGCTATATCAATATTAATTTTTTGCAGGTTTAACTACAACCTCCAGGAAGAGGAGACAGGGTGAAAGTTGAAAATCACCAAAAAATCTGCCATGATGACCAGTCGAAAGTTAAATAAATAGCAACTTGGGGTAAT